>CAKZOF010000526.1 GCA_937135995.1 uncultured Pyrinomonas sp. | reverse complement strand
TGCGTAAAGATCGGCGTAAAGCTGAATATCGAGGATTCGGTTTGATTCAAATCGACAAATACAGCGCGCCGTTTGAGTACATGCGAAAAGAACTGCAAGCGGCGTATGGTCAGCAGCAGCTAGATCCATTCGATGAGAAGTACATTGAATGGGGCGTGAAGTGTTTTCTGCAGAAGTACGCTGAGGCGCAGAACAAGGATCTTTCGGAAGCGAATCAGTTTGCCACCGCGGTGTCAAGATACAACGGGGGATACAGGGACAAGAGGGTAGTCTATCCTGAGAACGACCGAAAGACGACAGGGCACGATTACGGCAATGATGTGTTGGCGCGGGCGCGATGGTATGCCGAGCATTGGGAGCAGTTGCCGTAAGCAGTGCGAGGGATGGCGACGATGGGAGTGGCGCTGGTTGGCGAGTAAGCAGATGGCGAGCGATGGCGACGAGGTTGCAGTGGATGACGTTGCTGATTAGTTTGTGGGCAAGCGCCTGTGCAGGTGGAGAGAGGGCGAGCAAGCAACCGCCGGCCAACGTTGCCGGTCAAGCTTCGAGGCAGGCAGGCGATCAGCAGCCTAGCGGACACAGCGACCAAAATGTTGCTAGTCAGTCTTCGAGGCAGGCAAGCAATCAGCAGCCTAGCGGACACAGCGACCAAAATGTTGCTAGTCAGTCTTCGGGGCAGGCAAGCAATCAGCAGCCTAGCGGGCACGAGGGACAGAAGAACACGAACCAGGCCCTGGGATCTGGCGAGTGTGTGGTGGCGAGCATCGATCGGGCTTCGGGCGAGGTGTACAGGCTGCCTGCGCGTCTGTGTGTGAATGAAAACTTGTACGTCGATAGATCGGAGGTCTTGCCAGAACGCAAGCCGACCGAAGATCCAAATGTAGTTCGTGAAGAATACATTGACTACGAGAAGCTGCCTGCCGAAGTGCGAGAAGTCATAGAACTGACCGATGGGCGCGGCAAGAGATACCAAGGTTGTGTATTTACACTACTTGTGATACGGCGCGGCGACTTTGATCTACCTGTAGTGCATCGGCGTAGCGGCATAGATCCCAGAACATACAGTCAAACACCCATAAAAGAATACTTTTACTACCCCACGGAATGTCCTGGCCGTGAAGTTCCAGAGGTTGGAGGATCTGAACCAAAGTGGATATTTGTCAGACAACGCGGCAAGCTACGATTATTGAGTTTAGAGAAAGTAGTCGGAACGCTTAGCTAACAAGCCGCGATGGTATGCCGAGCATTGGGAGCAGTTGCCGTAAGCAGTGAAGGATGGCGACGATGGGAGTGGCGCTGGTTGGCGAGTAAGCCGTGCGAGGGATGGTGATGATGGGAGTGGGTGCTGGTCGGCGAGTAAGCACATGGCGAGGGCGAGCGATGGCGACGAGGTTGCAGTGGATGACGTTGCTGATTAGTTTGTGGGCAAGCGCCTGTGCAGGTGGAGAGAGGGCGAGCAAGCAACCGCCGGCCAACGTTGCCGGTCAAGCTTCGAGGCAGGCAGGCGATCAGCAGCCTAGCGGACACAGCGACCAAAATGTTGCTAGTCAGTCTTCGAGGCAGGCAAGCAATCAGCAGCCTAGCGGACACAGCGACCAAAATGTTGCTAGTCAGTCTTCGGGGCAGGCAAGCAATCAGCAGCCTAGCGGGCACGAGGGACAGAAGAACACGAACCAGGCCCTGGGATCTGGCGAGTGTGTGGTGGCGAGCATCGATCGGGCTTCGGGCGAGGTGTACAGGCTGCCTGCGCGTCTGTGTGTGAATGAAAACTTGTACGTCGATAGATCGGAGGTCTTGCCAGAACGCAAGCCGACCGAAGATCCAAATGTAGTTCGTGAAGAATACATTGACTACGAGAAGCTGCCTGCCGAAGTGCGAGAAGTCATAGAACTGACCGATGGGCGCGGCAAGAGATACCAAGGTTGTAAATTTGAACTAATTTTGTTACGGCGCGGCGACGTTGAGCTACCTGTAGTGTATCGGCGTAAAGGCATAGATTTCAGAAATCCCAGAACATTCGGTCCATACGGTAACCCCATAAAAGTATACCTTTACAGCCCCTCGGTAGAATGTTCTGGCCGAGAGGTTGGAGGATCTCTACCATCGTGGAGATTTGTCAGACAACGCGGCAAGCTACGATTATTAGATTATGATTATCAAATTAAGTAGTTTAGAGAAAGCAGTCGGGACGCTTAGCTAACAAGCTACGATTATTAAGTCCAGGGACATAGAGAAAGCGGTGTGATAGACGAAACAGATCAGCCGGACCGAGACCGACGGAAAGCTTGACTAAGTCTAGAGCGAGACCAGAGGAAGATCTGGGCCTTTACCAATCAACTAACTGTTCCAGAGGTTCTGGGCATTTAGCAAAGCAGCTCAATGGACCTTGAAAGAGACTGGAGCGGAGACACTTGGAGGACAGAAATGCCGAGAGACGCTCTTTTTTGAGATCCGCACACGTGCCACCGATGCTCGCCAGCCGTAACCGGCCCGCGACGTTGCACATGAAGTGACAGATGAAAGCCCCGGCGACGTCACCCGCGTCAAGGTTTGTAACTAGCCCGTGAGTTGCGCACAGCGTGAAGGTCTGCTGCCTCGATCTCAATCTCTCGAAGCCCCGGCTGCAGGCACGCTCCAGACCTGCTAGGTACGGATCAGGGCAGACAGGCGGTTCGCCCCATTCTCGATGGGAGAGGCTGCAAACCGCGGTCGGTCGCGACGTAGATTGGAGGTTGCCGTTCTAGCTGAAGCAGGCAGCAACCGGGACAGGTGTGATGGGACATTTGTTCCTGAGTTGCTGAACGGCTCAGAAGCTGCAAAGCGGTCAGAGTGTCGTGATGCCTAGTTCGTTGATGAGGCGATGCAGGTACGAGCGGCTGATGCCCAACCGCTTGGCGGCGGCGCCGCGATTGCCGCCTTCGGCTTCGAGCGCGCGCAAGATCATTCGTTTCTTGAGGTTTTGGACTGCTTCTTCGAGCGTCGCGTCGGTTGGCTCAGCGATTTGCTCGACGGCGGACACCGTGCGTTTGATCTTTTCGGGAAGGTATTCGAGGCCGAGTTTAGCACCGCGCGTCAGCACGACGAGCCGTTCCATCAGGTTCTCCATCTCGCGCACGTTGCCGGGCCAATCGTAGGTTTGCAGCACGGCGAGCAGTTCCGGCGCGAGTTCCGGTGGTTGAAAGCCGTGTTTGTTCGCCGCTTTATTGGCGAAAAAGGCGGCGAGCACGGGGATGTCTTCGCGCCGTTGGCGCAGCGGCGGCAACGTTAGCGGAACGACGTTCAAGCGGTAGAAGAGATCTTGCCGGAATCGGCCAGCCTCTACTTCTTGATCGAGGTCGCGATTCGAAGCGGCGATCAAGCGTATGTCAACTTCGATGGTGCGCGTGCCGCCCAGACGCTCGAACTTGCGCTCCTGCAGCACGCGCAGGAGTTTGACCTGCACGGCGGGCGAAAGCTCGCCGATCTCATCGAGAAAGAGCGTGCCGCCGTCGGCCAGCTCGAAGCGCCCCTTTTTGGCCTGCGTTGCGCCAGTGAAAGCTCCTTTCTCGTGGCCGAAGAGTTCCGACTCGATCAACGTCTCGGGCAGCGCGGCGCAGTTGACGGCGATGAACGGGCCGCTGGCGCGTGCGCTCTCTTCGTGGATGGCACAGGCGAGCAGTTCCTTGCCCGTGCCCGATTCGCCGCACAGCAGCACGGTGGCATCCGTGGCGGCAACGGCGCGCGCTTGGCGGATGACTTCGGCGAGCGCCGGGCTCGAGCCGATCAACCGCCCGAAACCACGCTGTCCGCTCAGTTTTGAGCGGAGACGGAGGTTCTCCGCTTCCAAACGGCGCACGCGCGCCGCTTGGCGGACGATATGGAGCACTTCGTCTTCGTCGAAGGGTTTTTCAAAGAACCCGTAGGCTCCGTGGCGCACAGCTTCGAGCGCGACGCGCTTGTCGGCGCTGCCTGTGATCACCACCGTGGGCACGGGCGGGCGCTTCTGTTTGGCTGCCTCGACGATGACCAATCCTTCTTGAATGCTCTCGGTAGCGGGCGGCAGATGGAGGTCGCAGATAACGACATCCACCGCTTCGCGTTCCAACTTTTCGAGCGCTTCGTGGCGTGTTTCAGCTTCGAGCACCGCGTAATCATCAGCCAGCGCCCAACGCAGGCCGCTGCGCAGGGCGCGATCATCCTCGACAATGAGAACAGTTGCTTTCTCTTCGGCTTGGGATCCCATGCGTTCAACAAGCCGGCGCAGACGGGACCGAGCGCCTTCGGACGTGGCACACACCCATCCGCGCCGTGTCCGGCGATTCACGCAAGACAGACGTAAAAAAGGACGTTGCCGCGACAAGGTCAGCCATCGCGTGACTCATCGCTTGATGCCGATGGTAGCACGACGCAGAAGCGCGTGCCAACGCC
>CAKZOF010000525.1 GCA_937135995.1 uncultured Pyrinomonas sp. | reverse complement strand
GGTCCGGCGCAATCAAGCCCCCATCATTCAAGTCAATTACACCTCGAGCCTGCTCGGTTACGAGGCCAATTCGCTGCGCGAGACCATCAGTGACTTTCGTATGCCGGTGCCGTGTCGCGGCGGCCACTTGCGTTTCGGCTCGCAGGTTAGTTTGCCTTCGCTTGACGTGCTCGAAGCCTCGACGCTGGCGCGCGCCGATCTGCTCAGTCTGATTCTGGAAGGATTGGTCGAAACGGGAAAGAACGCCGAGGTTCGCCCACTGCTCGCTGAGCGATGGGAGATCTCGGCTGACGGACGAAGTTACCGGTTCTACTTGCGCCGCGGCGTCCGTTTTCACAATGGGCGCGTCATGACGGCGCACGATGTGCTTTACTCCGTCGGTCGCGTGTTGCGCGCCTCGCGCACGGGCGCGTGGGTTTACATGAACTTGATAGGCGCGCCCGAGTACGCGCGCGGCGAAACGGAAGAGATCGAAGGCGTGCGCGTGCTGGATGACTGGACGATCGAGATGCGTTTGAGCGAGCCGCTAGCCTTCTTCCTGCAAATGCTCTGTTTGCGCTTCGCCTCCGTGGTCCCGCGCGAAGAGATCGAAGCCGACGGCGGCGCACGCTTCGCGCGCCATCCGATCGGCACCGGACCGTTCAAACTCATCAGCTGCGATGCCGAGGCGCAGCGTGTTGAACTCGAACGGTTCGATCTCTACTGGAGAGAGGGTTTGCCGTACGTCGATCGGTTGACCATGCAGTACAACGTCGTTGGCGGCGCTTCGATCAAGGGGTTGCGCGAGGGCAGTTTCGATCTGGCGCGCGAAAGTTCGGCGGAAAGGCTGGCGAAGTTGATCGAAGATCCGCAGTGGCGATCCTGCATCATCGTCGGCACGCAACTGCACACACAATTCCTCTATTTTGATGCCGATCAACCGCCGTTCAGCGACGGGCGCGTGCGGCGCGCCATCGCTCACGCGATCGACCGCGAGAGGTTCGCCCGTGAGTGCTACGGGCGAATGGCTGTGCCTGCCGTCGGTCCGATCCCTCCGGGATTGATCGGGCATGATGCACGCTGGTCCGGCGTGCCTTTCGATCCCGAGCGAGCGCGCCGACTGCTCGCCGAGGCCGGTTACCGTTCGGGTTTCAAGATCGAGCTGTGGCGTACCATCACGGAACAATCGATCAGCGAGAAGGCTGGCGCATTTATTTGCGCTGCGCTGGCCGAGGTCGGCATCGAGTGCAAAGTACACGTCGCCGAGGTGGGCGAGATCGTCAAAGCGGCGCACGAAGGACGAGTGCAACTAGCCGAGATCAGTTGGTACGCCGACTACGCCGACCCGGACAACTTCACCTACTTTCTCTTCCACTCGGCCAATCGGCAAGCGAGCGTCGGCCGCATTGCGCGCGTGCCGGAAGTGGACCAGCTCTCGCAGCGGGCGCGCACAGCGGTTAGCTACACGGAGCGCGTCGAACTATATTCGCGGTTGCAACGCTTGATCGCCGAAGAGGCGATGGCCGTCTTCTTGACGCATCGCCGGACAGCGGTGATTCAGCAACCATACGTCGAGGGCTTGCAATTGCATCTGGTCGCGCCCGCCGTGCGGCCCAAAGAGATCTGGCTGGCGAAGTGATCGCTCCAGATCGGCAACGCGAAAGGAGCAGAACGTTCGATTCGCTCTGCGATGCCGACAAGTCCGCCGTGGAGCATGGCGGCACGCGAATTGGTGCGTCGGTGGTTCAAGCGTCGCCGTTGGAGATCGGTTGTTTGGGCGTGCGGTCAACGGAGCGCGCGTCGTGGGTGGTCTCGACGGCCGCATCTCCGTGCCTTTTGTGCGTTGGGCGCAAACGCTTTCAAAATCGAACGGCATGCTGCATGACTTTGAGTTGGCCGGGCGGCGCGTGCGGTTGTGGCAAGGGACGGGCGAAAGCTACGAGCACGTGTTGATGAAAGCGCTCGGTTACGCGATGCTCGTCCCGCAATTCCCCGATCTCGCCATCGAGCGACCGGTGGGTCTGCGTTACAAGCCCGATCTGGTCGCGGTTGACGAATGGGGGCGCATCGTCGTGTGGGGCGAATGCGGCGCCGTCGGCACGCGCAAAATCGGTTGGTTGCTCAAGCATGCTGGGGTCGAGAAGCTGTTCGTCTTCAAGATCGGCGCCGATGTCGCGCAACTGGCGGAAGAATTGCGCACGGTCATCGACGTGAAGCATCGCGCGCCGGGGCGACTCATGATCGTCAACTTCGTCCCCGAGATCGTCGCGCTCACGCGCTCGCGGCGCATCGCGCGCGTTGCGCGCAATTGGTACACGGAAGTTTCCGTCTGAAGTCTGATCGGCGCTGGTTCGCGGCCATTCGGCAAGCGCGCCATTGACGAGCGGCGGACTCGATCCGCAGTTGCGGCCTGCGTTTTGCGCGCAACAAGAGACCTGTTCGCTCGACGGCGGAGTCTTTTTGATGACTTCGCGCACGGTTTCAATGGTTCAACTCCGAAGAGGCCGCTGTGCGAAGGGCCGAAACAGAAGGAAGATGCAATGACCGAAAACGCGCAGATCATCATACGTGAATGCACCACCGTGGATGAATTCGATGGTTGCGTCCGGTTGCAGCGCGAAGTCTTTGGCCTGCCCGATCTCGAAGTCTCGCCGCGTCGGCACCTGATCGTCTCGCGCCAAGCGGGCGGGTGGACGCTCGGCGCGTTCGACGGGGAGTTGCTGGTCGGATTCGTTCACCACTTGGTCGCGCGGCGCGGTGCTGAGATCATCGGCTATTCCCACATGATGGCCGTTGATCGCGCTCGCCAGAATCATGGCATCGGCGCGCAGCTCAAGTGGGCGCAACGCGAGCGGGCGCTCAGCGAAGGCGTGCGCTTCATTAAGTGGACGTGGGATCCATTGCAGGCGCGCAACGCGCATTTCAACATCAACCGATTGGGCGTCGTCGTCCGTCATTATGCAGTCAACTTCTACGGGACAGATTACAATATGCCCGAAGGCGGTGGGATCGACAGCGACCGGCTTTTCGCCGAGTGGGAGCTGGAATCGGCGCGCGTCCGCCGCGCCGCGCACGGCGAGCGGACGACGCCCGAAGCCGAGCCAGCAGCCGAGATCGCGATCCCGAACGATTGGAGCGCGCTGGTCCAGCGCGACGCCGAACGCGCCAGGCGCGAACAACAACGCGTGCGCGCCGCGTTTGCCGAAGCTTTCGCGCGAGGGTTGATCTGCGCTGGATTCGTGCGCGACGCGGAACGCCCGCGCTACTTGCTCTATCGTGCGAGTGATGTCGAGCCGCTGTGATCGAGTCTTCGGCCAAGGGCAGGGGAGATGAGCTTCACGCGATTTGATCGGTACGTCGAGCGCAACGCGCAAAGTTTCATCGAAAGGCTGCAGGCGCTGTGTCGCATGCCTTCGGTAGCGGCGCGTGGTACGGGGATGCGCAACGTCGCCGAAGCGGTCGAGCAGATGATGCAGCGTGCCGGCGGCGGCACGCGACTGTTTCGCTTGGGTAGTGGTTATCCGATCATCTATGCCGAATTCGGCGCCGGCGCGCACTGCTTTCTCGTCTACGGTCACTACGACGTGCAACCCATTGGTTCGCTCTCCGAGTGGACCTCTGGCCCGTTTGCCGCGCAGATCATCGGCGCCAAACTCTACGCGCGAGGCGCTGCCAACAGCAAAGGCGATCTGGTCGCGCGCTTGGCCGCCATCGAAGCTTATCAAAAGAGTTTCGGCAAGCTCCCGTTCTGCTTGCGTTACATCGTCGAGGGCGAAGATGCGCTCGGCAGTCCGAGCCTCTACCAGTTCGCGGCGGAATACGCCGAACTGCTGCGCGCGCACGGCGCGATCTGGGATGATGGCTACATCGATGCCAACGGACGCTTGGTCATCAGCTTGGGCTTCAAGGGAATTGCGTTCGTCGAACTTCGGGCGCACGGCGCACGCACGGACATACACTCGAAGTGGGGCGGCATCGTCCCTAATCCGGCTTGGCGCTTGGTCCACGCTTTGGCGACGTTGTTTTCGCCCGCAGGCGAAATCACCGTCGATGGTTACATGGACCACGTCGCGCCGCTCGATGAAGAGGACCTGAGGCTGCTCGCTTCGGTGGAACTGGACGAAGAGGGACTCAAGCGAGAGTTTCGCATCGAACGTTGGGCGCGCGGTCTCGCCGGTCCGGATCTGGTGCGCCAACTCGTCTTCGGCCCGACCTGCACGATCTGCGGGTTGCAGACCGGCCACACGGAAGCCGGCCCGCGCACGGCTTTGCCGGGCACGGCCGTGGCGCGCGTCGATTTCCGGCTCGTCCCGAATCTCACGCCCGAACTGGCGATCAGCTTGCTGCGCGAACATCTGGACCGGCGCGGATTCGACGACATCGAGATCTCGGTGCTGGCGCGCGCGCCCGTCGCGAAATCTTCAGCGCGCAGCTTGGTCGCGCGTGCGGCCGCCGAATCGGCCGCCGAAGTTTACGGCAGCGATCCCATCATCTATCCGCTCGATCCGGCAAGCGGCCCGGTCGGTGCGCTGTGCGGCGCGGTGCAACCGCCGACGCCGGTCGTCTCTTTCGGCATCGGCTACGAAGGTTCCAACCCTCACGGTCCAGATGAGAACATCCGGCTGGAAGATTTCATCCGCGGCATCAAGTATTTCGGTCGCGTCATCCACCAGCTCGGGCGCTTGGCGCAAGAAGCGAGCGCCGAAAAAGAGAGCGAAGCGGCGGTGGAACTGCAACACCATCGCGCTCTACCCATGAAAGGAGCGACCCATGAAGATTAACGAACTGCTTCTCCCCGAATTCGAGCAAGAGATCGACGGCACGCGCCGTATGCTGGAGCGTCTGCCCGACGACAAGTTCGATTGGCGTCCGCACGCCAAGTCGATGTCCTTGGGCGATCTGGCCACACACATCGCCAACATACCGGGTTGGGCGTCGGCGATCCTCGCCAGCGACTCGTTCGACACGATCGGCCCCGATGGGCAGCCTATTCGGTCGGCACGAGCCGGTTCGCGTCAAGAGGTCCTGCAATTGTTCGAGCGAAACGTCGAGGAAGCGCGGCGAGCGATTGCGGCGACGAGCGATGACGAGTTCGCCAAAAAGTGGGCGCTGCTCGCTGGCGGGCGTCAGATCTTCGAGATGGCGCGTTATGCGGCGTTGCGGCGAATGGTCTTCAATCACCTGATCCACCATCGCGCGCAACTTGGCGTCTATTTTCGGTTGAACGACGTTGCGGTGCCGGCCGTTTACGGCCCGTCGGCCGATGAGTCTTGACCTCTTTTTCGTTTCGCCATCAACTTCGCAAAAAATGAACCGCTATGAAGCAAGGGGCTTTGTTTGAGATCGTCGAGGAAATTGCGCGTTTGCGCGAACAGATCCGTCGTTACGATGAGAGCTATTACGTTCGCGACGATCCAGAGGTGGCGGATGCCGAATACGACGCGCTGGTTGAGAGGCTGCGTGCGCTCGAAGCGTCGCACCCGGAGTTGATCACGCCCGATAGTCCGACGCAACGGGTCGGCGGAGGGCCGGTTGAGTCTTTCCCCGAGGTCGTGCATCGGCGTCCGATGCTGTCGCTCGACAACAGCTACAACATCGCCGAACTGCGCGCCTTTGATGAACGCTGCCAGCGGTTGAGCGGTCGGCCAACTATCGAGTACGTCGCCGAGTTGAAGATCGATGGATTGTCGCTGGCGCTCCGCTACGCGCGCGGACTGCTCGTCTGCGGGGCGACGCGCGGCGACGGCGCGCGCGGCGAAGACGTCACGCCGAACGTGCGGACGATTCGTTCGGTTCCGCTCGGTTTGCCCAGTGATTGGGAGGAGTTGGGCGAAGAGATTGAGATCCGCGGCGAGGCCTACATGCCGCGCCGCGCCTTTGAAAAGCTCAACGACGAGCGGGATCAAGCGGGCCTGCCGCGTTTTGCCAACCCGCGCAACGCCGCGGCGGGCACGATCCGTCAATTGGACTCGCGCGTCGTCGCCGCGCGCCGGTTAGAATTTTTCGCCTATGACGTGCTGGTGGACGGAAACAAGCCCTTCGCCACGCACTGGGCCGCGCTCGAGTGGTTGGAACGAGTCGGATTTCGCGTCGCCGAACGCGCTCTGTGCCGTTCGGTTGACGAGGTGGTTGCGTTTTGCGAGCGGTGGGAGACGCGTCGCGATGCGCTCGGTTACGAAATCGACGGCATCGTCGTCAAAGTCAACTCCGTCGCAGTGCAGGAGGAACTGGGCGCCACAGCGAAGGCGCCGCGTTGGGCCGTCGCTTACAAATTCCCCGCGCGTCAAGCGACCACACGAATCGAGCAGATCATCGTGCAAGTCGGGCGCACGGGAGCGTTGACGCCCGTAGCTGTGTTGCAGCCCGTGCAGCTTGCTGGCACCACCATCGCGCGCGCGACATTG
>CAKZOF010000524.1 GCA_937135995.1 uncultured Pyrinomonas sp. | reverse complement strand
GAAGCTTTCCGCTTCCATGCCGGGCAACAGATCCAACGCCTGCCCGCGCGCGACCTGTATGCGATCGGCAAGCCCGGCGCGGTGAAAGAAGTGTGCGGCACGTTCAATCATCTCGTCCTTGGCTTCGATGGCGACGACGCGGCTTCCCTCACCCATCGCTTGCGCCATGACGATGGTGGAGTAACCGATCGCCATGCCGATCTCGAGCGCGCGCCGCGCCCGGGCAGCGCGCGCCGCGACCTCGATGAAGAGCGCGACCTCGCGGTCGGCGATGGGGATGCGATGCTGCGCGGCCAGTTCTTCCATCTCCCGCAAGATGGACGCGCTCGGCGGCAGAAGCCGTTCCAAATACTCCGCTTGCTCGCGTTGCAGGATGGCGTCGATGCTCCCTTTCACGTACATCCTCGGATCGTAGTGGGATCGGAGATCGCCTTAGCATCGGTCCTGTTGATCACGAAGGCAGTTCGAAATTGTGGAGAATTTGCATCGCAAGGGCCCGCCAGAAATAGCCCCGGCGTCCATCACGCGGTGTCCGTCTCTTCCGCCGGGACGTAACGCCGCGCGAGGCCCAACTCGCGCAGCTTGTGCTGCAAAGATTGTCGGTGCATGCCGAGCAATCGGGCAGCGCGCGTGACATTGCCGTCCGTGGATTCCAAACAACGGGCGATATAAGCGCGTTCGAATGCGCGCCGGTCAGCGCGGAAGTTCATGGTGAAAGGTACGCGCAACGACGTTGCATCGTTCTCGTCCTTCGGGCCTTCTGCTCTGGCAGCAGTCTGTTCAAGCGCCAGATCGCGCGTCGTTATCTCTCGCCCTTCGGCCATGATCACGGCACGCTCGACGGCGTTGCGCAGCTCGCGTACGTTGCCGGGCCAGTTGTGTTCGATGAGTGAGCGCAGCGCTGCCGACGAAAAGGGCCGGAGCGTGATGCCGTACCGCTGCGCGGCGTGCTCGGCAAAAGCCGTTGCCAGCAGCGGGATGTCCTCGCGCCGTTGGCGCAGCGGCGGTATCTCGATCGTCACGACGCGGAGGCGGAAGAAGAGATCGGCGCGGAAATTACCGGTCTCGATCTCACGTTCGAGGTCGCGGTGCGTAGCGCTGACGATGCGTACGTCGACCGCGATCGGTTCCGTGCCGCCTAACCTTTCGATGGTTCGCTCTTCGATGGCGCGCAACAATTTCGCCTGCACAGCGACGCTCATGTCACCGATCTCGTCGAGAAAGAGCGTGCCGCCCGAGGCCTGCTCGAATTTGCCTTGCCGGCGCATGGTCGCACCGGTGAAGGCTCCTTTCTCGTGGCCGAAGAGTTCGGATTCGATCAACTCCGACGGCAACGCAGCGCAGTTGACAGCGACGAACCGCCCGCGTCGACGGCTTCGCTCGTGAATGGCGCGCGCCACAAGCTCCTTGCCCGTACCCGATTCGCCGCGGATGAGCACGGCGGCGTCCGTCTCTGCCACTTTGTCGATCATCGCCCGCACCCTCTCCATCGCTGCCGACTGGCCCAGCAACTTCGCCGTCGCCCCTGCTAGTGCGAGCGAATGGCGCAGTTCTTCGTTCTCGCGTCGCAAGCGGACGGTTTCGAGCGCGTTACGCACAACGAGCCGAAGTTCGTCCACATCGAAAGGCTTGGCCAGGTAGTCGTAGGCACCGGACTTGATCGCTTCCACGGCCATCCGCTCAGACCCGTAGGCCGTGACGATAATGACCAGCGCTTCTTCGCCCGCGGCTTGCCATTCGTTCAACAGCGCGAGGCCGTTCGTGTCGGGCAGGTTCACATCGAGCAGGACGACATCAGGCCGCGACTGGGCCACTGCTTGCCGCGCGCCCGGCGCATCGGCGGCCTCGATCAATTCGACATCGAGCGCCGCGAGCGCCCGCCGCATTCCGTAGCGCGCCGCCTCTTCGTCATCGACGATCAGAACACGCAGTTTCGCGCTCATCTTCGCTCTCCGACGTCGCGCGCAGGGGGAGTTCCAGCGCGCCAGCACGCCAGTTTGCCACGAATGAGGTGCGGAATTGAAGCGCGGCCTTACGGCGCGACGCGACGCAAGTTGATGACCCAAATCAAACTCTCGCCCGCCGTCAAGTCCAAACTGCCAGCGATGATCGGTTCACCTTCGCGCACGAAAAAGCTGCTCGACATGCTGACGCTTTCGCTCACGACGTTCATATTGGGCGCACGGAAGGGCAACCTCATCGCCAACTCCGTTGTCAAGATGGGGGCGGGAGCGGCGTCCTTGAGCGACCCTCTGATAAGGTAAGAGAACTTGTCCTCGGCAAGTCCCTGCAAGAAATCCGCAGAGTAACGCACGCCCGAAAGCTGAAAGTTGCTCCCGCTCGTGATCTTTCCGAGAAGCTTCATCCCCAGTCGGTAATTGCTCAGCGGCAACGCCGCACGCAATCGCCGCAGCACGGGATTCAACTCGGATGGCAAGCGCATCTCGCCGCCCGTCTTCGATCCGATGATCAAATAGATCTCCATGTCAAACTCCGCGCG
>CAKZOF010000523.1 GCA_937135995.1 uncultured Pyrinomonas sp. | reverse complement strand
GCGTGCGGGCGACTACGATGCGCTTTATGAACTACTGTCGAGCGACACGCAGCGCCGCATCCCACGCGCGCGCTTTGTCTCTTCGCTCGTCCGAGCGCGTGGATTCTACGCGCTTGATCGGTTGCAGTTGTCCACCGTACGCACGGGCGAACGGCTGGCGGTCGCCGATGTCACCGTTTACGGTCGATCCTTTTGGCCTCCCATTGGCGCGGCCAAGGTGATCGCCCGGCCGTATTTCGTCCGCGAAAATAACTCATGGCGCTTGGCTCTTGCGCCGCCAACCAATCTCTCAGCGGCGGATCGAAGACTCGCACGGCGCTTCCCTGTGCGCGAACCCTTGGTTTACGTCCAACGGGCAGGAAGTTGGGCGAAGCTCGGCAGCATAGGCGCCCTGAGCCGTAGTTTGGGACTTTGGCCGACGCAATAACGCCGAGGACGATCAGCGGGAATTCTCTTCAAGCAGATCGACCAGTGAGAGTTGACCATCGGTGCCACGACGGCGCCGGGGACGTTCCGATTGGCGGGAATCGAGCGCGGCGAACACTTCCGGCAGGTAGAACCGCACAAGCCGCGGCGTGATTCGCAACGAGGGAAGGATGCCCGCGCGTGCGAGCCTGCGCACCGTCGCTTCGCTGATTTGAAGAAGCTCAGCCAGCTGTTTGGCCGTCAGAAACTTTTCGGAAGCCTCGTCTCTCATTCGACCTGCAATGAAAGAAAGTGAATCCAACGCTTCGCCATCAACGCAAGGAACGTACGTGCTCGTCGCGAGGCGCGTTGCGAGCGAAACGGCTTAGCAGACTAGCCAACAAAGCGCTGGCCACTTTTACCAAATAAGCGTTGGTCGTCGCCAGCAACGGCGGTTTGCGGCGCGCGCTTCGCTCGCGCGACTCACCCATATCTCGCGAAACCTGCGGCCATCTACTCTTTGCGGCGGAGCTGCAAGGCGAGTCGGTAGATGGCGGCGCCATCCACTTCGACATCCTTGCTCGCCGTCTCCATTCCGTCGGCTTTGGCCGTGATGCGATAGCGAGCTGGAGCGGGCGGCAGACGGAACCCGAAAGAGCCTGTCTCGTTGGTGATGCGACCGTCGAGCTTTTTCAGCGTGCCGTCTGGTTCGACGCGCGCTAACTCGACTCGCACGCCGGCAAAGCTTCTTCCTTCCGCCGTGAAGACGCTGCCACGAATGAGCGCAAGCGAGCCTTCATCGACTGTCATGATGAGCCGGTCGCCGAGCTGGCGCGTTTTGCCTGCCTTCACTTCGACATCGTCGATGCGCCCGACGCTCAATCCCGGCTTGCGAAACGTCAGTGAGTAACGTCCCGGCGGAAGTCCCGCGATGGTGAATTCGCCGCGGCTGTTCGTCGTCGCCCGCGCGGCTTCGCGTTCGCCTTGCTGCGCGACGACCACGACATCGGCGGGCGTTCCCGCTTCGACGCGCACACGCCCGCGTATGCTCCCTGTGGTTTTGTCCTGTGCGGCGACCGGAACCGCAATCAATGCCAGCGCCAATACTCGCAACAACGTCTTACGCATCATTGAACTGCTCCGACCGAGAACAGAAGCGTACGTGCTTCGTCGAGCGATCAACCGCGAAAGATTCTAGCACGCCGCCAGCACGCAACTACGGCGCGCGTCCGAAGAGGATCGTTCGTGAAGATTGTAGCACGCTCGCCCTCTTTCGCCACGACGCGCAGCGGCGGGCGGACAAAAGCGCCCCTTGGCTTATATAATAACTGCTACCTCGGAACGAGGAGAACGACCACATCAAAGCGAGAATGTCGAAGATGGGTGCTGCGCCGCCTTGTTGTCGTTGGTTGTGCCCAGCGATCTGCGCCGTCGCGCTCTTGGTGCAAATGGCCGTCGCTCAACAAGCGCCCGTTGATCCGGCTCGGCAGACCCGACCGCGCCGCGTGCAACCGCCGCCTGACAAGAACGAACCGCCTGAAGAAGTGATCCGCGTCGAGACCTTGGGCGGTGGCGGTTTTGGCGACCCCAGGGAGCGGCCGCTGGCCGCGCTGGCGGCCGATCTGCGGGAAGAAAAGATCACGCGGGCCGCGGCCGAACGCGACTATGGCGCCGACCGTGTGGCCGAGGCTTTAGCGCTCGGCTGACGCCGCCTGCGGCAGGTAGACGACGATCTCGACCTCGAGCCTGACCTCCGGCCCGCCAAGCGCGGCGACCACAAGG
>CAKZOF010000522.1 GCA_937135995.1 uncultured Pyrinomonas sp. | reverse complement strand
CCCTCTTTGGTCACGTGTCCGATGAGAAAGACGGGGATCGTCAAGCTCTTGGCGAGCATGAGCAACCGACTGGCCGCTTCGCGCACCTGCGAGACCGAGCCTGGAGCTGATTCCAAGTTGGCCGAGAAGACCGTCTGAATCGAATCGATGATCACCGCGCCGGGCCGCATGCGTTCGATCTCTTCGACGATCGTCTCAAGATTGATCTCCGGCAACAGGTAGAGATTCTTCGCCTCCAATCCGAGCCGCTCGCCGCGCATCTTGATCTGTCGCTCCGACTCCTCACCCGACACGTAGAGCACAACGAGACCTTGCGCGCTCAAGCGATCGGCGACCTGGGCGAGCAACGTCGATTTGCCGATGCCCGGATCGCCACCGATGAGTACCAGACTGCCGGGGACGATGCCACCGCCGAGAACGCGGTCGAACTCGGTGATTCCAGATGAAATGCGCGCATCATCCTGCGATTCGATCTCGCCGTAAGAGACGGGACGGGCGCGTTGCGCCGGACCAACCGCGCGCCCCTTGCTTGCCGCAGGCGCGCGCTCTTCGACGAACGAATTCCACTCACCGCAATCGGGACACTTGCCCAGCCACTTGCGCGATTGGTGACCGCAGTGCTGGCAAACGTAATGGGTGGCAGGCGTTTTGGCCATTCTCTCTCCCTCGTAAGATGTGGTCGGCTGTGACGCTCACCTGCGTGCTCAACCGGAGATCCAGACCGTCGCTGAAAGAAGCCTCACGGCTCCGCACGCACGGGAACAAATCGCTGCGCGCGGCGTCTAAAACGGTAGCTCCTCGCACGTGGGCACCGGGCGAAAGGAGCCGAAAAGTGTTCGCGCAACTCGTCGAGTCGAGCGCGCACGCGCCCGGAGGCGCGCGACGATTGTGGTCGCTGATCGTCGCCGCCGCCGTCCACGCGGCGGTGCTAGCGCTCCTAGCCATATGGAGCGTGTTGATGTACGAAGCGGAACCGCAGATGCGTGCCACGCTCGTCGTCTCTCCCTCGCTCGCGCCAACCACGACGGAGAAGGCAGCTTACGCCTCGCGCGCCGCATCTGCCACCGGCAGCGTTTCGTCCGCTCGTGCCGCGCGCGATCGTGCATCTCCGGTCGCTCCGCAGCGCGTGCCCGAAGGCACTGCCGTACGTGGCAGCGGGCTGCCGCCTTTCGGACCGACGGGACACGCGGGCGAAATCAACGGACCGCCGATCTCCGGATCGGCGCTTCCGTTGGGGGCGGTGGGATCGTCGTTCCGAGAGGGTCGCTCTCTTGTCGAAGGGATCGAACCTCCGCCGCCGCTACCTTCACCATCACCCGCCAAGCCGCAGCCAACGCGCGCCGCGTCGCTCGGCGTGATCTACGGGCGCGCGCTCGGTTTGACGGCGAAATATCCGGAAATCGCCCGCCGCTTGCGCATCGCTGGCA
>CAKZOF010000521.1 GCA_937135995.1 uncultured Pyrinomonas sp. | reverse complement strand
ATCCCGCATCAAGAAGCCAATCGGATTAGTTGAAGCGAATGCGAATCCCATTCATGAATTCCTCACGATTATCCCTACCGATAACACGGCAAACGCCATAGAGGTCAAGTGGACTCCTGAAGGGATAAAGGATATGTCCTGTACGCTCGTACTTCCATTGGAAGACGCGCCTTCTGCAAGTGTTATAGGAATAATCACTTCGTGCAAGTCCCAGACATCTACGGAGGGCAACTTTAGAAAAGTTGGCTTCAAGGCTAACACTCTACAGTGTAGATGCTATGTCGCCTCAGGCTCCAGTGCGCGGTGCGGAGACACGCTTGTTGCTTGCTGCGCTTCTCCCTGCGCTAGATTCGACTTTACCAGATGCACGGTCACATGTTGCACGAAGTGTCCTCGTGGAGATTGTTGCGATGGCACTTTCCCATTGTGACTACATCCTGCATAGCCATGTGGAGAAAGATTGGAGTGAAAAAGAGGGAGGTTCTCTCAAAAGAAAATAATGGGACTTCCCTCTCATTGTTGAGAGGTACCTTGGCAGCGAAAACGTTGCAGAAAGGATCACTCTTTGATGTCGAACGAAGCGCGCCGGAATAACTCGCCGATGGAAAAAGAGCGACGCCCCGCAACCGAAACGCGGCGCGACGCTGATGGCCCGCTCGAAGAGCGCATGAACAAGCGCACGATCTTGATCTCGGGTGGACGACGTTTGATATTCTACAGCTTCGTGTCAGAGGGAAAGCGTCCTCTGTCTCGACCGGAAGGAGAACCCGAATGATCGCTCGCGGCTTGATGTTGGAAGGAGCGCTGGCGTGTCGGAACTGAGGTGGAATCCGTTGCTCGGCGAGTGGGTGGTGACGGCCACACATCGGCAGGAGCGCACCTTTTTGCCGCCTGCTGATTTCTGTCCGCTCTGCCCGACGCGCCCGGGCGGCTTCGAGACCGAGATCCCGGCGCCTAGTTACGAGATCGTGGTCTTCGAAAACCGCTTCCCTTCCCTTCAACCCAGTCCACCGGCACCGGCCGTGGAGGGTACAGACCTTTACCATGTCGCTCCGGCCACGGGCGTGTGCGAAGTGGTGGTCTACACGCCGGACCATTTCTCGACGCTGGCGGCGCAACCGGTGGAACGCATCGAGCAGTTGGTCGCCGTCTGGACCGACCGTTTCCGCGAACTCGGCGCGCTCGATTTCGTCCGTTACGTCTTCATCTTCGAGAATCGCGGCGAGGAGATCGGCGTGACGCTGCACCATCCACACGGGCAGATCTACGCCTACCCGTTCATTCCGCCACGCATCGCGCGCGAACTGGAGATGTCAGCCGCGCATCGCGCGCGCACCGGACGCTGCCTCGTCTGCGACATCGTCGCCGAAGAGCGGCGCGACGGGCGACGCATCGTCGTCGAAAACGAAGCGTTCGTCGCCGCCGTACCCTTTTTCGCCCGCTGGCCCTACGAGACGCACATATACGCGCGGCGACACATACAATCGCTGCTCGATCTCGAACGCAGCGAGGGCCGCGCGTTGGCCGCCATCCTCAAGCAAACCCTGATCGCTTTCGATCGAGTCTTCGAGCGCCCCTTTCCGTACATCATGGTCTTTCACCAACGCCCGACCGACGAAGGAGACCACAGCCACTACCACTTTCACATCGAGTTCTACCCGCCGCTGCGCACGGCGACCAAGCTCAAATTCTTGGCCGGAAGCGAGGCGGGCGCCGGCACCTTCATCAACGACGCGTTGGCTGAAGAGACGGCAGCGGCGCTGCGCGCGTGCATCCCGAAGCTGGACTGAAACGCCGTCACGACGAACGCCGAGAAAGCCTTCTGCCAACCTCGTTCATCTAGTATTTTTTGATTTTAATCGATCGAATGAAGTCACGACGAACGCTAAGAAGGTCTTCTGCCGACAGCATCGCCACATCTCCCGATGGGCGAAGATCACAGACCAAGCAAGGTGCGATGCTCTTTCGTAGAAGAGGATCGCTTCGCGGCTGATCGGCAGCGAAGACACCTTCGATCGAGGTGCTCATGCAATCCATCGCTGTCGGACTGATCAGCGTCGGGGCACGATGCGTTTTGACGTGACGGATGCTGGATCGAACCAAATGGCGAGTTCTCATCCAACGGAGACGAAACATGAGCTGGACGAATGAGAGCGCGCGTGAACTCGCGTCGCAGTTCGCACGACGTTACGGGCGCGAACCGGAGCGCATCTTTCGCGCGCCCGGACGAATCAACCTCGTCGGCGAGCACACGGACTACAACCAAGGGCTGGTCCTGCCGATGGGCATCGCATTGGAGACACTGGCGGCGGTGGCGCCGCGCGCGGATCGAACGGTGGAGGTCGCCTCGCTCAACCGTCGTAGCCAGTGGCGCTTCGATCTCGACGCAGAGCCGTGCGCGCGCCCGACGGAACTCCGCTGGACGCTCTACGTCGAAGGGATGGCGCGCGTGCTGGACCAGCAAACCCCCGGACTCGGACGCGGAGCCGACCTACTGGTCCACTCGACCGTGCCCGAAGGAGCGGGACTCTCGTCGTCAGCGGCGCTCGAGATCGCCGTCGGCGCGGCGCTGCTCTGGGCGGCGGGGCGCAGGCTGCCTGAGCGCGAGCTGGCGCGCGCCGGGCAACAGGCCGAACACCATTACGTCGGCACGCGCTGCGGGCTGATGGACCAGTTGACGGCGGTTTTCGCCCGCCGCGGTCACGCGCTGCTCATCGACTGCCGCACGCTGGAGATCGAACCCGTCGCGTGGCCGCGCGAAGAGCCCGTCGGCCTCGCCGTGTGCAACAGCGGAGTCAAACACGAACTGGCTTCGTCGGCCTACAACCAACGGCGCGCTGAGTGCGAACGCGGCGTCGAGATCCTGTGCCGCAGCGACCGGATCGCATCGCTGCGCGACATCGAGCCAAACGACTGGCCCCGGTACGAAACGTTGTTGCCCGAACCGATCCGCCGCCGCTGCCGTCACGTGGTATACGAGAACGCGCGCGTGCGCTCTTTCGTCGCTGCCATGCGGGCGGCAGACGTTGAGCACATGGGCCGGTTGCTGCTAGCAAGCCACGCCTCGCTGCGCGACGATTACGAGGTGAGTTGCGCGGAGCTCGACTTTTTGGTGGAGGCAGCGATGAACACGCCGGGCGTCATCGGGGCGCGCATGATGGGCGGAGGATTCGGCGGCTCGACCATCAATCTCGTTCGCCGCGACGCGCAAGAGCGGTTCGTGAACGCGGTGACAGACGCATACCGGCGCGCCTTCGGTCTCACGCCGGAGATACACTTCGTCGAATCCGCAGACGGAGTCGGCGAGTGGGGTTGACGCCTGAACGCGGTGAGCGCGCTTCGACCTTCAGCGATTCCCTTCGCGCAAGGAATGAGCTTGTATCTCGGGCGCGACGATCTTGTTCGCGATTCCCTTCGCGTAAAGAATGAGTTTCGCTGACGATCTAGACCACCGCGCGCACAACCATCGCGTTCCCTCGCGCAAGGGACAAGCGCTCCGCAAGGTATGCCTGAAACGTCGTTGGACCATCGATTCTCTTCGCGCAAAGAATAAGCGCGCCAATCAAACTGTGTCTCCTCGCCGATCCTCTCCGCTAGGGATCAGGCTGACGTCGATGAGCGCGCCATCGCGGTGTTGAAACCGATTCTTCTCGTTTGATGTTCTCCCCCAGCGTTCGAGCGCGGGGGATTCTTTCTCGCTCCTCGCGGGCGCGCTGGTGGGGGGTGCCACCGCACGAAGCGTGGGGGGGCGGCACGCGCCCCCCAACTACTCTCGCCCAAGCCCAGATAGTTCCCTGCTCCGCGTCGAGGCCATCAAGCGTTCGACCCGTCCACCGCCCGAGCAAAGCGAGCGAGAGCTTCCGCGCCGGTTCGATCGGCTTTTCATTGTGCCGACATCTTGCCACAATGACTAGGGCTGACCGGACCGGTAACGATCGGTTCCCATCGGTAACCATCGGTATTGACAGGTGAAGATAGGTTCCTTATAGTTTCCACTACCTTCCCGCGTTGGAGAAGAAGATGAACGAAGCACGAGAGCAACTGGTCAAAGTACGCGAGGCCCAGCGCATGCTCGGTGTGAGCAAAAAGAAGATGGCTGCGCTGATCGCCGAGGGGACGCTCAGTTACGTGCGCGATCCACTCGACAAGCGCGTCAAGCTACTGCGTCGGGCCGACGTCGAGAAACTAATCGACCAACGGATGAGAGAGGCGGCGTGATGATCACCATTGCTGTGGCGAACCAGAAGGGCGGCGTCGGCAAAACGACGGTGACGCGCGAACTGGCAGCTTGCTGCGCGCTGCGTGGCTACCAGACGCTGGCCGTCGATTGCGACCCGCAAGGCAATTTGACTTCGTCTTGGGTCGAGCCGGACGTTTACGAAGTGACACTGTCGCACGTCCTGATCGAGCCTGACATACAGATCGGCAGCCCTAAACCGGAACCGCTGCCGCTCGACGACGCGATCTTGGAGAGTCCGGTGCCCAGCCTCGACATTGTGCCGTCGGACATTCGACTGGCGCGATTCGAGTTGCAGCCCGACTACTTGACCCATCGCCTGCGCAACCAGCTCAAGGAGCACGGCGGCGCGTACGATCTGGTCTTCATCGACTGCCCGCCGCAGCTCGGCAAGCTCCTGACGGCAGCGCTCTATTCAGCCGATTACGTGCTGGTGCCTTGCGCCGCCGATGCGATGGGGCTGCAAGGGTTATCGGATCTAGCCTACACCATCGAGCAGGTGCGCAAAAACGTCAACTCCGAACTACGCATGCTCGGAGCCGTGATCAACCTCTATAAGCCGCTGCGTAATCTCTCGGCCGAATCGCGCGGCGCTGTGGAGGCGGCCATCGAGTTGGTCGGACACGTCTTCGACACCAACCTGCATGACTACTCCAAGATCGCCGAAGCTCCATCGCAGAAGCTGCCGGCCGTGATCTACGCGAAAAACCACCGCGCGGCCGACCAACTCTGGAGTTTGACCGACGAGGTACTCGAACGACTTGGATTGAGCCGCAACAAGATTTCGGCCGTCAAGAGGTAGTCGGAGGAAGCAAAGCATGACCGAGACCAAGCAAAAGGGGACGGAACTGCGCACGCCGAAGCCGAAGAAGAAGCTGGGACTGAGCGTACCGCCCGCACTGCGGCTGCCGCACGAGGAACTGATCGTGCGCGAAACAACCCAGCCTAGTCAGACTAGTCAGACTAGTCTGACTACTCAGCCTAGTCAGACTAGTCCTACTAGTCAGACTAGTCTGACTACTCAGCCTAGTCAGACTAGTCCTACTAGTCCTACTAGTCAGACTAGGCCAGGTCAGGAGAGCAGGTCGATCGCCGCCGCGCCGGTTGCTCCAGAGCGCGACTTCATGCGTGTCGCCAACTCCATAGGGCGTGAAGCCGTGCCGGCCGGCATCTTCACCGGCAAGAGCAAGCAGCTCTATGATTGCCTCTACGCGCTTACGCGCGGCGCCGTGGTCCCATCGCGTACGGTGCGCATCTCTCGAACTAAGCTCATGGAGAAGGCCAACATCGGTTCGCGCGTGACGCTGGAAGCTAACCTCGAGCGGCTCATGCAGGTTGGACTGGTGAGCGTCCGGCGCATCCCTGGCGAGCACGTTGGCAACGAATACACCGTCTTTTTGCCTGAAGAGATCGGTTTGCGCGGCGCAGGAGAAGCCCCTTCGGGCGAGGCTGAAAGTCTGCCTAGTCAGACTAGTCAGACTAGTCCATCTAGTCTGACTAGCCCAGCCCAGAAACTAGTCAGACTAGTCGGACTAGAAACTAGTCAGACTAGGCCGGGTTCTTCTCCTTTAGAATCAACAACTTACGCGACGCCTAATACTTTTTTTAAAACACACACTGATGATGACACACACACACAGCGCGCCCTTTTCGAACCCTTGCGCGAAGCCATTCGCGAGTGTGTGTGTGTGGAACTGAAAAACACCGAAGAGGAGCTCCGCCGCTGGCGCGAACTCGGTCAACTCCTTGCCGACGAGTTGCGCAATGCGGCACAGCGTGCCTCGGCGATCTCGTCTGTTCCAGCCTTTCTGGTAGCACACCTGCGCCGGCGGCTCGCCCCACGGGACGCGGAAACGCGCCCACCGAAAACGCCCGACGAAACGCGCCCGGCAGCAGAGCGTGAAGAGAACGGCGCGCCCCGCACGCGCGACCCTGAAACAGATGCCGCGCTTGCTGCGCGCCGCGGCTCGCGCTTTTCGCTCGAAGAGTGCCGCCGTTACGCCGAACACCTGCACCGGACAGGACAGGGAATTGTCAATCCGGGTGGCTTTGCCATGGCCATCTACCGCTCGGGCATGGCCGACGAACTCGTCGCCGAATTCCTCGAGCCGGAGAGAAGGAAGGGCGCCGAAATCGACGCGAGCCGGTGCCCGGACTGCCACGGCACAGGGTTCTACTACCCTGAAGGACCAGAGAAAGGCGTCGTCAAGTGCCGCCACGAACGCCTGCGCGCGCGCCCGTTGATGAGTACGCCGCTCGGCCGAGACGAGATCGCCGAGCAAGCCGAAATCATCGCCGAGTTGCTCCGGAGTGGTTACACCATCGAGCGGGCCGAAGAGCAGTTCGGCCGGAGCATGAGTGCGAAAGACTGGGCCGAGGT
>CAKZOF010000520.1 GCA_937135995.1 uncultured Pyrinomonas sp. | reverse complement strand
ATCTTGGTGGCGGTTCATCGGTTGGTTGATGCTGGGTTTGTCGGTCTACACTTCCTATGGCTATGCGCGCAGCGGCGTCGGACGGCAGTTGGGGCGTCCGTCGCGCACGCCTTTGACGTTGAAGATCGCAGCCGTCGGCTTTTTGCTGATCGCGCTCGGGCTCTTCTTGATCCCGCACGATTTGAGCGTCAAAGAGCTGTTCGGCACGTTCGGACGTTCCGCGGTGGCTGCCGCATCATCGACCGAGATCGCCAGCCGGCGCACGCTGCTTGGTGGAAGCATGATCGCCGTCGGCGCGTTGCTCGCCGCAATCGGCGTGCTCTTGAACAGAAACGGCGCGCGTGTGAAGTGACCGGGTTCGCCGGGGCGAAACGCCAAGAGCGCGTCTCGGCGGACCTGCCTTCAGTCGGCGCAAGCCGCGCTCTCGATTCCAACGAACAGGAGTCACGACCGTGACCTTGACCGTTCTCGCCCTTTCGTTCGTCGCTCTGCTCGTCGCCGCCTATTTCATCTACGGCGGCTGGGTGGCCCGTCAATTCGCGCTCGACGATGCGCGGACGACGCCAGCCAACATCGTCAACGATGGGGTGGATTTCGTTCCGACGCGCCCCTTCTACCTCTTTGGCCAACACTTCGCGGCGATTGCGGCCGCTGGACCGATCGCTGGTCCCATTCTCGCTTGTCAGACGTGGGGTTGGTTGCCATGCTTGATGTGGATCGGACTCGGCGTCGTCCTGATCGGCGCGGTACACGATTTTTCGAGTTTGACGGCTTCAGTGCGACACGGCGCGTGTTCCATCGCCGAGATCACGCGCGAGCACATGGGCAAGCGCGCTGGTCTGGCGATGATGAGCTTCATCTGGATTGCGCTCGTCTACGTCATCGTCGCATTTGCCGACATCACGGCCGGAGCCTTCGTCGCCGGAACGGAAGAGTTGCAGCAGAACAGAGTCGGGTTCAATCCGGGCGGAGCGGTCGCTGCCGCTAGCGTCATGTACCTTTCGCTCGCCGTCACGATGGGTTTGGTCCAGCGGTACTTGCGCCCGCCGCTTTGGCTGGTGACGGTGATCTTCGTTCCGGCGACCTTTTTCGTCGCTTGGTTGGGGACGAAGATGTCGACCCTCTTCTTGCTCGACCACAAGACGTGGGGTTTGTTGATTCTCGTCTATTGTTGCGTCGCTTCGATCATCCCCGTCTGGTTGCTCTTGCAGCCGCGCGGTTATCTCGGCGGCTTCGTGCTCTATTCGGCGCTCGCCGTCGGCGTGATTGGCGTCTTCTTTGGCGGCTACGAGATCAAGCAGCCCGCTTTCAAGACGTGGGATGCAGGCGGTATGACGGGCGCGCTCTTTCCTTTTCTCTTCGTCACCATCGCGTGCGGCGCCTGTTCCGGCTTTCACGGCCTGGTCTGTTCGGGCACGACTTCCAAGCAAGTCGATCGCGAAACGCATATCCACCCGGTCGGATACGGCGCGATGTTGGCCGAAGGGTTCGTCGCCCTCATCGCGCTCGTGACGGTGATGATCGTCGTGCAGGAAGATCTGAAGGGACTTGCGCCGGGGACGATCTACGGCAACGGCATCGGCGAGTTCATGACGTTGCTCGTCGGGCGCGAGAACCTGTCGTTTGCTGTTACTTTCGGCGCGATGGCCTTCTCGACCTTCGTCTTCGACACGCTCGATGTCTGCATGCGGCTAGGCCGGTACATTGTGCAAGAAGTGACCGGTTGGCGCGGGCGCGCCGGAGCCGTGGCAGGCACGTTGGTCACGGTGGCACTGCCGGTTTACTTCATCGCGTTTGCGCGCGAAGGGGCGTGGGTCAAATTCTGGACGCTTTTCGGCGCTTCCAACCAATTGCTGGCGGCGTTGACGCTGCTGGCTATCACGGTGTGGCTCTATCAAGCAAGGCAGCGACTCTGGTTCACGCTCTTGCCGATGCTTTTCGTCCTAACGATCACGCTATGGGCACTGATCAAACTCGCCGTGGTCAACCTTCGGGCTTCGCGCGGATTGGACATCGAAATGGTCAACGCCGTTTCGGCGGCTGCGCTCGTCTGTTTGGCGCTCTTTCTGATCCTTGTCGCCATCATGCGGCTGCGTGCGGAACGGCGCAGTGCGCTCGTTCCAGAACGCGCTTGAGCGCGTCGCTGGCAGAGAGATGAGAGCTGAGGCCGCGATTTCGGGTTCTGTAGCAAGAATAGTTTTGACAGAAAGCCAAGCGAAGGCGGCGCTCCGGGGGCTGCAAGAGCGTGTCACCGGTCGCAAGATGAAAGGCCAGGGAGAACAAGCTTCTCCCCGGCCTTTTCGCCTCTTCATTTTGAAGCGTGCGTTACCAGCGCGGTTCGCGTCCACCGCGACGGTGATCGCGCCCGCCGCGTCCGCCGCTGCCGCGACCGTAGCCGCTGCCGCCGCCGCTGTTGCGGTTGAAGCCGCCGCGGTCAGTGCGCGGTTTGGCTTCGTTGACGGTCAGGTTGCGTCCCTCGAAGTCGCGTCCGTTGAACTGTTCGATGGCTGCCGCGGCCTCTTCCGAAGTTGCCATCTCGACGAAACCGAAACCGCGCGAACGGCCGGTGTCGCGATCTTCGATCACCGACGCTGATTCCACCGTGCCCGCTTGCGAGAAGAGGTCACGCAAGTCTTCGCTCGTTGTGCGAAACGGGAGATTCCCGACGAAAAGTTTGGTTGCCATTTTCTCTTTCTGTCCTCTTTTGAAGGTTATGGGAAGGGCGGGCTAGTTCAATCGCGGACTCGAACCAGAGACTTGCGCGACGCGAGCGACACGCCCGACTCTTCCGAAAAACTATCAACCGACCTCACTCTCTTCTCAGCCGAACGCTGTCGCTCTTTGTTGGTCGCGGCCTGGCGCATCGCCGCCGATGCGCGAGAGCAGGAACTCAAGACATTCCGATTATGCACTTTTCGGCGACAGAGCGCAAGGGGCGGAGGCACGAATTCTTCGGCGACGCGCTTTGCCCGCCGGGGGCGACGAAGGACCCTCTTCGGGCCCGAAGCAAACTTGAGGCAGGCGCTGCAGCGCAACAGAGCGCGGTGCCGATCGCTTTCGCGCCCGAAACGGACTCAAGAGATCTTGCGAGAAGGTGTTAGAATCGATCGCCTCGATCGAGAAACAGGCGATGAACAGAGATGGGATCGCACGCGTGGTGGAACAAGCGGAGGAACAGCGGGCTGGTTTCGTGCAGCGCGGGCTGCGCTTGGAGTTGCTCACCGTCGGTTGGAACGCGCTCGAAGCGTTGATCGGCATCGCTGCCGGAATGGTTGCTGGCAGCATCGCGCTCATCGGCTTCGGTCTCGATTCAGTGATCGAGACCTCTTCGGGTGCCGTGATGTTGTGGCGCTTAGCGACCGATCGTGACGGGACGCGGCGCGCGAGCGCCGGGCGCTGCGTCTGATCGGCCTCTGTTTCCTCGCGCTCGCCGCCTACGTCGGCTACGAAGCAACTGCGTCCTTGATCTTGCGAGAAGCGCCGGAGGCCAGTCCCGTCGGAATCGCGCTCGCCGCGTTGTCTTTGATCGTCATGCCGCTGCTGGCGCGCGCGAAAAGAAGAGTCGCCAGTGAAATCGGCAGCCACGCGATGCGCGCCGATGCGCGACAAACAGACATCTGCGTCTATCTATCGGCGATACTGCTCGGCGGGCTTGCGCTCAATGCGCTCTTCAGTTGGTGGTGGGCCGATGCGGTCGCCGCGCTGCTGATGACGCCGATCATCGTCAAAGAGGGCGTACAGGCTTTGCGCGGCGAAGGTTGCGACGGCTGCTGTTGAAGTGCAAGCGGCCCGGGTGCGCGCCGCGTTGCGACGCGGCGATTGCCGTTGCGCTCATGCGGTATTCTCAGGTGATTTTGCTACGTGGCTAGACCCGACGGCGCGTGAGCAGCCCGATCACGGCGACGAACAGCGCCGAGCCGATGATGGACCAAACCACAGGGAAACGGGTGCCGCCGATCTCCAAGGCGAATAGTTCCGGAAGCGCCAGCGCGCGCGAGAGCCACAGACCAACCAGCGCCCCGATGAAACCGAGCGCGATGGAGACCAAGCAGCCGCCGCGCGAAAAGCCGCTGATCGCCTGGCCCAGCGCGCCGCAAAGCCCAGCAACCAGAAGAAGGATCAGAAAATCGATCAACGTCATGGCGGTTCTTCCTTCGCAGTGTGGTTCGAAAGCGAAAGGAAGTGTGATCCAGTCGGCGATGCAAAAGCAAGAGCGTGCGTGCGTGCTGGGCCAAGCGGGCTTCCCAAGCTACGCCGTTGTCGATATAATGACGGTCGAGCGCACCAGAAGCGCTCAACCGTCGCACTCGGAAGCCGAAAGGGCCATCCGCCAAGCGAAAGCTGCGGAGCGCAAAGCCGTCGACCTACACGCCGCACGGCGCATGGTCGAGACGGTTGCCGAAGTTGAAGAGGGACGCGCAACCCCGGCACCGAATACCTTTCCCCACGTTCGCCAGCTTCCATTCGACGCGCAGCGACGAAAGACTGCTGACCGACTTTCGACGACGCGGGCGACGGAAGAGATCAAACCGAGGAGCGTTTCAAGAGGTTCTATGCGACAAAGGATTTTTCTCGCGCTGCTGACCTTTGCTGTCGCTGTTTTCGCTGGACCACTGCCGTCCTTTGCGCAGAATCCGGCGTCATCGCCGACGGAAGAGATCCCAAACATGGGACGCGCCCCGAAGGAGCCGAACGGCATCGGACAGCTCGACTTGCGCGTCTTCGACGAAGAAGGGCGGCCCGTCAAGAACGCCTACGCCAAGCTCGAATCGACGCGCACGGACGGTTTCTTCTGCGAATCTTGGGGCTACACGGACGCGCGCGGCGTCGCCGTGCTCCCGCCGCTTCACATGGGGCGCTTGAAGTTGATCGTGAAAGCGCCGGGCTACCAAAAGCAGACGCTGACGATTCCGGCGAGCAACCTTTCGGAACCCGTGCGCGTAACGCTCGTCCGCAAAAAGTAGCGTTGCGAAACGACGACCGCTACCGGCGGTGATGGAACCACAACCGGTGGTGGCATCACAAAACAGGCGACGAACCGGCGTCGGCGGAGAGTTCTCCGAAAGGAGCGCGTTCGCAGTTCGAAGGGCGCCGTGCGCGGCCCATTTGCGCGCGCGTGACACGGCGCTGAAATAGAGTAGACGACTTGTTTGCGAAACGCGCAGCTCGTTCGTGCGTGGGGATAAAGCTTGTCGGCGACGAGGTGCGGATCGGCGCGCGGCAACAAGCGCCGTCAACCGTCTGCCTCCGCTGGCGCGCTCTTCAACCAGCGACGAAACTTCGCGCGGAGCTTGGCCACTTTGGGCGCGACCACCACCTGGCAGTAAGGTTGTTGCGGATTGCGCCGGAAATATTCTTGGTGATACTCCTCAGCCCGGTAGAACGCCGATGCCGGAACGATTTCGGTGACGATGGGAGCGCCCCAGACATTGGTGCGCTCCATCTCGGCGATCATTTCTTGCGCGATCTCTCTTTGTTCGGGCGAATGGTAGAAGATGGCCGAGCGATACTGCGTCCCGACGTCTGCGCCTTGACGGTTCAGCGTCGTCGGATCATGCACCGCGAAGAAGATTTCAAGGAGTTCGCGGTAGCTGATCTGTTGCGGATCGAAAGTTAGTTGCACGGCTTCGGCATGGCCGGTCGCGCCCGTGCAGACTTGTTGGTAGGTCGGGTGCGGCACGTGTCCGCCAGTGTAACCTGAAACCACACGCTCGACGCCGCGCACTTCACTGAAGACCGCCTCCAAGCACCAGAAGCAGCCACCTGCAAGCGTTGCCGTTTCTCTCTTTTCGTTCATCTCTTGATCTCTTGCGGCTCTCACTTAGCGTAAAGCATGGCACGGCCTGCATGCGCTTGCAAGCTGAGGTCGCTGAAATCGCGCGCCAGAGGCACAGCGCGGCGCGCTCGTCTTGCTCCCGGCGCGCTGCCTATGCGATAGTTGAGAGCACAGACGGCTTCTCCCCCGCCGCGTCCAAAATCCGATGTCGCAAGAAACGACACCTCTGACTTCGTCTGAAAACAGCGGCGCGTCCGGTCCGCTCGTGCTCGTCGTCGATGATTTGCCGGACAACGTGACTTTGGTGCGGATGATGCTCGAACGGCGCGGCTTTCGCGTCGCCACGGCGCAGGATGGCGCCGAAGCGGTGGAGCTAGCGCGCCAGCTTCGTCCCGCCATCATCTTGATGGACATCGGCATGCCGCGCACCGACGGATTGGAGGCCGCGCTTGAGATCAAGCGCGACCCGCAACTGCGCGAGGTGCCGATCGTGGCGGTGACGGCGTTTAACACCGGTGGCTTTCGCCGCGCCGCGTGGGAAGCGGGATTCGATGGCTATCTAGCCAAGCCTTTCGACGCCGAACAAGCGATCTACCTGATCAAGAGACTTCTCGAACGCTAAAGCGTGCCGCCCCTCGGCGATCAACGCGATCACAAAAAGCCGAGGTTGGGTGTAGCGAAGCGGCCGATATTGGGGAAGACCGAGGTCAGTTCCGATGGCGGAAGTCCGAACCAGAGGGCGAGAGTGGCGCCGTACTGGTCCACCGCGACGTTGGGGATCCACCGCCCTTCGTTGCTCGCGTCATCGGGACCGCCGATGGTGAGCGTCGGGTAGCGACCGTA
>CAKZOF010000519.1 GCA_937135995.1 uncultured Pyrinomonas sp. | reverse complement strand
GCAGGCTCAGGCGCTGAACCGGCAAAGGGGCTTGAAAGCGGGGTGTCCTCTCCGCTTTCTGCCCCTTTTCGCCTTCAGTGAGCGAGTTCGAAACGGTGCGCGCAATCGCCGCCCGGCGCATACGGGGCGCGGTACCGCCCGCAATCGAGTTGCGCATCTTCCCGAAAGGCATAGACATCGAAACCGTAGGCATCGAGCGTGGTCGCCAGATCGGCGGCCGACTGCACGAACAACACCGGCGCAAAGCCCGCTTCGGCGCGAATCTCCAACAGCCGCTCGATCACTTCCAGCGGCGCAAACGTGCGCACCGGATCCCTGTACGTTGCCATCTTCCACCTCCCCACCATCAGCCAACCTGTACTTCGCAACGTCGCCGTTTTGATGTACGCTATGCGCACCACAGTTGTTCGCCGCGTGGGTTAATTTTCGGTCAAAAAGATGTGACGACTCTTTACCAACCGGAAGGAGAGACATGAACCGCCGCGATTTCGTCGTCCGCTCGGCAGCGGCCATCGCCGCCATCACGGTCGAAAGCAAAGCGACCGGCGCCGTTCTCCCGGCGCCTTCGGCCGAATTCGCTTTTGCCCGATTACGCTACGCTTCCGGCAACTGGGACGCGGACCCGAACATGCCGGCCAACCTGCTTGGCACCCTCGCCGCGCATACCCGGTTGCGACTCGACGCCCGCGAGCGCATCATCGACGCGACCTCGAATGAACTATTCGCCCAACCTTTTCTCTACCTGACCGGCAACCGCACGGTGCGCTTTACGCCGCACGAGCGGGCGCGCTTACGCCATTACCTGCGCTCCGGCGGCTTCTTGTTCGTCGATGATTGCGAGCACGATGTCGGTGGCGAATTCGCCCGCAGCTTCGAGGCCGAATTGTCGCTGGTGCTCGACCGCCCAGAAGAGAGTTTGCGCGCGTTGCCGAACGATCACGAACTTTACCGCGCTTATTTCGAATTCCCCGACGGTCCACCCACCACCTCGCACGAAGTCAACGGCTGGGGCGATCGCATGGTCCATCCGTACCTGCGCGGCGCGTGGATCGGCCATCGCTTGGCGGTCCTCTACTCAAACAAGGACTACGGCTGCGAGTGGAACTACGATCCGTGCAGCGGCTGCTTCATGACGCACGACACGATGCGCTTCGGCGTCAACATCGTCGTCTACGCGCTGAGAGGTGCCGCTCGCGCCTGATGCCGAAAGCGCCGCTCAGCGCGACTCAGAATTCGACGGCCAAACCGCTCATGAGCGAAAAGTCGTTGCGCTTGACGTTCTGTTCCTGCGGACGGTTATCGAAGCGGTTGAGCGCGCCGATGCGCAACGAGAGCGCTTTGGTGAGCGGCGCGCGCAAAGACAGGTCGACGTGAAAGCGATAGCGGCCCATCTCGGCGAAATCTGGGAAAGCCGAAATCTGCTGGCGGAAGCGCGCGCTGCCGAGCACCTTCTGCTCGCTCGTCAAACGCAGCACGCCCTCGCCGAGCGTGCGCCGCAATCCCGTCACATATTCTTCGTGCGTTAGGCCGCCGCCGAGGTCGATGCCTAATTCCTGCGCCTCGCTCTTCAACAGCGGGATCAACAACCCGCCATTCCAAACGAAGCGGTGATCCAATCTCTTCATCTCATCCCGTTCGTAGCCCGCTTCGGCGAAGAATGAGAGATGACGCTGCGGCATCGAATTCACGTCGAGTCGGCGCTCGTAGCGCAAGTTTGAAGTGAAGAGACCGGCGAAATTCTTCCCATTCTTGATGCCGCGCCGGAGCAAACCGCCGATGATGAAACGTCCGTCTTCGTACGTGCGCACGAAGTTACCAGACACGTTCAGATCGCTGATGTCGGCGTTGCCACGCGAGAACGTGTAGTTGAAGGCCAGCGTCCGTTTCCAACCGAAGCGCTGGCGGTCCTTGTTGACGGGCGGCTGTTGGCCCTTCGGCGAAGGTTGCGGTGAAGGAGCTTTGGCCGCCATCTCGGAACGCGGCAGCAGCGCGACTTTGGCCGCCGACAACTGCGCCCGCACCGTTTCGTCCTCGGTCTCGCACCGCGAGATCATCGCCGTGCGAATCGTCACCGTGCCAGCATAGACTGTATTGATGGCAATCGCATCCGAAGAGACGGAGACGGTCTGCCCCGTGATGCGGTCACCGTTGGCCAAAAGGCAACTGATCGCGGCCGACGGCGCGGCGATCCGGCGACCTGATTGGGCGCTGGCTCCATCAACAACGAGGAGGAGGCAGAAGGCGACGATCAAAGGACGAATCAGCATAAAAAGATTCTCGTCGGGCAATCGCCGCGTGAAGCGGCGGGATTTTTCGCGCCAAAGGAGACGCGGTTTCCCCTTGGTCAAACTTGGTTGCTAATATATACCAAGGTGCGGAGCGTGTGAAGGTACTCCGAGGCGGCGTTGGACCAGCGACGGCAAGCGAGCTCGGGTGCGGAGAGAGGATGGCGACAACGCTGGACCACACGGGCGAACAGACGAGCAGAGCGGTCACGGTGCGTTTCGATTCCGGCACGTTGCTGCTCGATGGCCTCGGCATGCGCGATGCAGCGCCAGCGCCTTTTTCGTGGGACTCGCGCGTGGCGCGCTGGCGTGCGCCAGCGGCCGCTTATCGTGCGGCCATCACCGAGCTGCACCGCCGAAAGGTCGCGTATGTTGACCGCGCGCGGCGCTACGATGAGTTCCGGTTCGTTCGCCGCCCGTCCGCCGAACCGCGCCCCTACCAGCGCGACGCCATCGAGGCATGGCGGCGCGCGGGCCGACGTGGCATCGTCGTGCTGCCCACCGGCGCGGGCAAGAGTCTGGTCGCTGAGATGGCCATTGCCGAGGCAAACCGTTCGACACTCGTCGTCGTCCCGACCATCGATTTGATGAACCAGTGGTACGACATCCTGTCGGCCAGTTTCGAGGCCGAGATCGGATTGATCGGCGGAGGTTACTACGAACTGGGTGCGATCACGGTCACGACCTACGCTTCGGCCTTTCGCCACATGGAAAGGCTGGGGGATCGGTTCGGGTTGTTGGTCTTCGACGAGTGTCACCATCTGCCAGGCAGCGCCTACCGTCACGCGGCGGAGATGGCCATCGCGCCGTTTCGCCTCGGGTTGACGGCGACGCCGGAGCGCGCCGACGGAGCCGAGCGATTGCTCGCCGAGCTGATCGGGCCGGTGGTGTTCCAACGCAAAGTCGAAGACCTAGCCGGCGCTTACTTGGCCGATTACGAACTGGTCAAAATCCACGTTGAGCTTTCCGCCGAAGAACGCGCCAGTTACGAGCGGGCGCGCGCCATCTTTCGCGACTTCATCGAAAGCGAACGCATCCCGCTCGGCAGCCTCGAAGGCTGGCATCTCTTCATCGCCGCCAGCGCACGCAGCGAACGTGGACGCCGCGCCATGCTTGCCTACCGCGAAGCGAAGAGGATCGCCCTCGGCACCGAAGCCAAGCTGCGGGCTTTGGCGCAACTGCTCGCCCGCCATCGCGACGACCGCGTGTTGATCTTCACGGCAGAGAACGAGATGGTCTATCGCATCTCGGAGCAATTCTTCGTACCCGTGATCACGCACGAAACGCCCATCAAAGAGCGGCGGTTTTGGCTCGAAGCGTTCAATCGCGGCGACGTGATAGCGCTTGCCACTTCCAAAGTGTTGAACGAAGGCGTCAACATCCCCGACGCGTCGGTGGCCATCGTTCTTTCCGGCTCAGGCTCGTCGCGCGAACACATCCAGCGATTGGGACGCATCCTGCGCCCGCGTCCGGGCAAACAGGCTGTCTTGTACGAAGTGGTCACACGCGACACCACCGAAGAAGGGATCAGTCGCCGCCGGAGCAACGCAGAAGGCCGCCGCGAACAAACCGTTCCGTGGCTCTGGTGAGAGAGCAGCGATCTTCTCGATCTCGGAGCGGAGCCAGA
>CAKZOF010000518.1 GCA_937135995.1 uncultured Pyrinomonas sp. | reverse complement strand
CAAGTAACAACCTGAGGATGTATGAATCATTTTACATCGTCGCTAACAAAACTATACATTCGCCGAGCTTATATCCCACGAGAGCGAAAGATGCATTACATTATTCGCTACGCTGCCAGAGAAGTGTTTCGAGGCCGGACGGCTTCTTTTAGATAGTTCTCAAAATAATGTGGCCCGTAAATGGTTCATGAGAAGTTTTCGGCTACGCCCTTCTCTCAAAGCTGCTGTTTTTGGACTGCTGACTTGGTTGCCTCCTCGTCTTTTTCAGAGACTTGTGGGTTTAAAGCGAGGATGGATAAGAATGCTGAAACGTTCTGCATGGTGATAGAAAATGAATGCAAACATAACGCTGCTCGTTTGCACGTATAATCGTTCTCGAGATCTGCGCGAGATGTTGGAAACGGTCGTCGCGCAGCAGACTCAAGGGGCCTTCACGTTCGAGGTGGTTGTTGTCGATAATAATTCAACAGATGAGACACGCAATGTAGTCGGAGAATTCGCTGGGAGGGCTCGCATTAAGTATCTTTTTGAAGGCAGGCAAGGCCGGGCTTACGCTTTGAACACCGGCTTGGAGGTGATCGAGAGTCCAATCTACGCGATTGTAGATGATGATCTGATCTTGCCATCCGATTACCTTTCGGTGGTTTACAGTACCTTCTTACAGCACAAAGACGTTTCGTTTGTTGGAGGAAAAGTCCTTCCCCTTTGGAAAGGAAATCCGCCTCAATGGTTGACGGCGAGGCATTGGGCGGCTATAGCTATGGCTGACTATGGTCCCCAAAAGATATACAGCGATCTTTCTAATCCCATCAATCTGCTTGCTGCTGCGTTTAGAACCGATCATGTAAAGAAAATTGGTGGTTATCATCAGGAACTTGGGGTTTCCAAAAATAGAATAGGAGGCATTGAAGACGTCGATCTGCACCGGCGGTTGTGGCAAGCAGGTTACAAAGGATTGTACAATCCAGATATCTTCCTTTACCACAAAGTCGAGCTTGAGAGGCTGACTAAAAGCTACCATCGTCGCTGGCATACGGGACATGGTAGGTTCTACGCCATCATGCGCGATGAGGATTTCGAGCGTTCCAAGGCGCGATTGTTCGACGTTCCGTCGCATCTTTACCGCCAAGCGATGGGACACGCTTGGGGATGGTTGCGGCAGACGCTCGCGCGCGATGAGGCGGAAGCTTTCTGGCACGAGTGCCAATTGCGCTTCTGCTGGGGCTTCTTCCAGCAGCGACGGGCCGAGTACGCGGCGCAACGGGAACGCGGTGCGCTCGCCGAAGCGCTGCGATTTGCGCGTTCGTTGCTCGGCAGCCGAACCGAAAGAAGCGGCGAAGCGGAGACTCCGGAAAAATGACCTGTGGTCATCAGTGAAGGATCTTGAGCGCCTCGAAATCTTCGACCCTTCGTTTTGACAGGCAAGTTGGGGATAAATCATCGACCTTTTGTTTTGACAGGTCGGCAGAGCTTCTTTAAGCTTCCCAAATTTTCTCGAACCGGCATCTTCCCTTGCTGTACTCAACGTCAGACGGACCTGTACGAGACGCCCTGCTTTTTCGCCCATTCACCCAGCTTCATGTTAATAGAATATTTAGCCATCCTTGTCCATATCCTGGCGAGCAGTTCTCAACCCCTTGCGGGAGTAGATTGGAACGTTAACTTTGGCTGCCTCGATGTGTTATCTTTCTTTCTGGGGTTCGTCCGGGAGTCATCCGGCGTGACGATGATCGAAGTCGCACCCGATGTCGCCGAAAAAACCGCCGCGGAGGCGAAAGCGCGCGCCTCGTCGGCATTGCGATCTTTTCTTGAAGAAAAAAGGTGCCAACCGGAGAAGCCGTCTCGCTTATCACTCGGAGAGAGAACACGGCAGTGGCTAGAGTGGGTGAAGAGCCATAGCTACGACGCATCCACCACTGCCGGATGAGGCGATCAGTCGTGAAGGGATCTACGGGGATCACGCATAAAGCAATGCCCGCTCTAGTTGCCAAAATGCATGATCTTTTGTCGGAGCATGTGTTCGTGCCGTCGATGCGCTTGCGCCGCTTGATCAAGCCGGGGCAGCGTCCAGCGATTCGAGCGTACTACGCGGGGATGCGCTTCCGACGCGAAACAGCGGATTGGAGCGAAGAAAGAAAGCGCCAGTGGATTCTCGAAAGATTGCGATTCGTTGTGCGTCGGGCGGCGCGTGAAACACTTTACTACAGTGAGTTATTCAAGCGAACCGGATTCGATCCTGATGTTGATTTCAGCTTCGACGATTTCGCGCGCTTGCCTATTTTAGAGCGCGAAGAAATGCGGCAAGCAGGGCGAGAACTGGTCTCGTGCGTAGTTCCAGCGAACCTTTTGCGCAAAGATGCGACAGGCGGCTCGACGGGCGTGCCGACGGAAGTTTGGAAGGGGCCGGAAGAGATTGGCTGGGGCGAGAGCGCGATCGATTACTTCATGGAGCGCATCGAAGTGCCGGTAGGTGCGCGTACAGCGTACTTCTGGGGACACAATCTCGATCCGGTCGCACGCGATAGCTGGAGAGCACGGTTATACGACTTCCAAATGAACGTGCGTTGGTTTGATTGCTTCCGTCTTTCGCCGGAAGTGCTCAATCGCTACCATCATGAGTTCGAAAGCTGGCGACCCGCGTGCATAATCGCTTATGCGAGCGCGCTCGGAAGTCTTGCCGAACACGTTATCGACTGTGGCTACCATCCAAACTATCCAGCTAAGTGTTTCGTGACGGGTGCCGAGAAGTTAATGCCGAAGCATCGAGAGATGATTGAGCGGGCGTTCTCATGCCCTGTTCACGAGCGTTATGGGGGGCGCGACGTTGGAATGATCGGGTTTCAACTCGAGCCTGCGAGCACGCTCGACTACACGATCGATTGGGCAAACGTGCTGATCGAGCCGGAGACTAGCGATGCGGTTTCAAGCATTCTCGTCACCAAGCTCCATGCCGATGGAATGCCGATGATCCGTTATCGCGTCGGGGATTTGGGGCGATTCCCTGAGGGCAGCCGTCCGGGGTATCCCACTTTCGCACTACGCGAGGTCCTAGGTCGCGAAATGGATCGCATTTGGTTGCCGGAAGGACGCTGGGTCCACAGCGTCGAACTACCGCACCTGATGAAGGATCATCCGGTGCGTGAGTGGATGTTGTTTCAACGCGCCGATTATTCCGTCGAGGTGCGGATAGTTACAGCGAATGGTTTTGGTCAACGAAACCGAGACGAGATACTTTCGACATTAAGATCCAATTTGCCAGGTGTTCGCGTGACTCTTGAAGAAGTTAATGAGATCCCGCGCACCCAAGCGAACAAACTACGTCCTGTCGTAAGCGAGATCGAACGCGTGAAGGCCGGTAGCTTACAAAAGTAAATATGAAACCTTTGAACGCACAACTTGAGGATGCTCGCGTCGCTGTCGCTCGACAAGCAGTCGATTATTCCGACGACGTTGTCGCGCAAAGCTTAGTTAGACTCACGAAGGAACTGGGCTGGTGCGACGAAGAACGCGGACCATTCGGGCGCATCGTTCCGCGCGGTGCTCGTGTTTGCATCAAACCCAATCTTGTACTTCATGAAAATCAAGGGCCTTGGGGGATGGAGCCACTGGTGACTCACCAAGCCCTGATTCGCGCCGTGGTTGAAGCTGTATTGCGAGCAAATCCAAGGCAGGTCGTTATCGGCGATGCCCCGATCCAAGGTTGCGATTTCGGGCGCATGTTGCAGCAGATGGGGCTCGATACTTGGTCAACCGAATTGATGCAACGAGACGCGCGTTTCAAGGGGATCCGTGACTTCCGTCGCACAATCTGCACTGTCGTCGGCGGCGTTCGACAAGCGACCGAAAATCTTCTACCCGAAGACGAATTCGTGCTCTTCGATTTAGGGCGCGAAAGCTTGCTCGAACCCATCACGGATCAGGGGCAAAACTTTCGTGTAACATGTTACGACCCACGATTGCTCGCCGCACGTCACGCCCCGGGGCGACATCAGTATTTGGTTTCGCGCGATATCATCGAAGCTGACGTAGTCATCAACTTGCCGAAGTTGAAGACACACAAAAAAGCAGGTCTCACGTGCGCGCTGAAAAACCTGATCGGGATCAATGGTAACAAGGAATTCTTGCCACATCATCGCATCGGCGGTCCAGATGCGGGGGGCGATTGTTATCCTGAGAGGAATCGCATAAAGCGCGCTCTGGAGTACGTATATGACCGGAAAAACATGACCAGCGGTATGTTTACCGGGAGATTCTGGCACATGATGGCGTTGCCGCTACATCGCGCGTTGCGTTTGATGGGGGATGAGATGGGGATCGAGGGATCTTGGTCGGGGAACGACACAATATGGCGGACGTGTCTCGACCTGAACGCAATTCTGCTTTACGGGCGCGTCGATGCAACGCTCGCTGACGAGCCGCAACGGCAAGTTGTGCATATCGTCGATGCAATCGTTGCTGGACAAGGTGATGGACCACTAGCCCCGCAACCTCTGCCGATGGGCCTGATTCTCGCCGGGCAGAATGCCGCAGCAGTGGATCGCGTGGGCGCATGGTTGTTAGGCTATGACCCAGAACGTATTCCCATTGTGCGCGAGGCTTTTGGTCAACTCCGCTACAGGCTAACGGCTTTCTCCGGCGCGGATGTCGTCTTGGTGGGTGATTGGGGGACCGGACGCGCCGACGAACTGCTCAAAGCTGGAAAACAGAGCGAATCGATCATTTATCCAGCAGGTTGGAGAGATGCTGTTCGGTCAAACACCGAAGTCTAAAATACAAAGCTAATGCTCGTGTCACTCTGTGAGAGTCGCTTGGGCGTTGATCATTTGGATCAAAGGCATTCTACCCTCACATGAAGCATAACGTTCTGCTCTTCATTGGAAGCTTCAATCAAGGCGGCTCTGAACGTCAGGCGGTGCAGCTTGCGCGCCTTTTGCACGAGAGCGGGCGTTACGACCTCAGCGTCGCTTGCCTTGATGGGCGTGGTGTGTTGCGCGCCGAGGTCGAGAAACTAGGTCTAGGAGAAATACCAGAATTCAAATTATCGAGCTTCTACGATCTGAACATGGCGCGGCAACTTCGTCGTGCAGCAAAGTTCATGC
>CAKZOF010000517.1 GCA_937135995.1 uncultured Pyrinomonas sp. | reverse complement strand
GCGTCGCGGATGACATCTTCCACGCCGAGCCGCGTGCCCGGATAGCGGAGGTTCTGCGGCGACGAAAGGCCCGGGATCTGCAGGCCCTGCGGCGAGCCCTGGCGCTTGGGATTCTCGCCCAGCGCCATTTTGATGCTGGGCTTCGCCTTGTCGTAAATCAGGCCGCGGGCGTCGGCGCCCCAGCGCATCTTGAACACGACATTCTGCCCGCCGATCGAGTTGGCGCTGCCGTGCATCGAGTTGCAAACGGTAACGCCTCCAGCCAGCGCCTGATAGATCGAAATGGACTCGGGGTTGAGCATCTCCGCCACGTTCACCATGGAGCTGACGCTGACGCTCGATTCATTGATGGAGTCGAGGGCGATGTGCGTGTGGGCGTCGATGATGCCGGGGATGACGTGCTTGCCCGTGGCGTCGATCACGCGGGCGCCGGCGGGCGTCATCACCTTTTCGCCGACATCGGCGATCTTGCCGTCGCGGATGACAATCGAGCCGCGGAACGTGCCTTTCGTCACCGTGTAAATGGTGGCGTTCTGGATCACGGCGACCTCGGCGGACACGAGCGGCGCCGCCAGGAGCATGGCTGTCAGAATCGCGTGGCGCATGGGTTACTGCTCCTCCTCTTCGGAAAGGCTGGGCGCGCGGCCTGCCGCGCCCGGCGCCTGCGGCGCCTCCGGCTCCGGCAGATAGCGGACGCCGTCGATGAAAACCATGCGGATGCGCGTGCTGTCGTTGAAGAGGTCGCCGTCGGCCAGAACCAGGTTGGCGATCTTGCCTTTTCGCTACCGGCGCTCAAGTGTCTGCGCGAGCACTTTCGCGACGCGGAGATCGTGAGCGTGACCAGACCCGCACACGCAGAAGTTCTTGCGAGTGCGGGCATTGTTCACGAGGTGCTTCCGCGCACTTCGGGCATCGGGTCGGCAAAGCTTTCGATGGTTCGCAACTTGGGCAGGGGCTTCGATCTCGCCGTAGTGTTCTCGCAAAGTGCTGAGTGTGCTGTGCTGTCTTGGCTTTCGCGCGCCCCGCGCCGGGTAGGGTTTGTCAACACCACTCTCGGGTTTCTTCTTACGGACCGCGTCGAATTTGCACATCCGCCTTCGACCGAAAACAACCTCCGGCTTGTCCAGGCGCTTGGTTGTCCGATTACCTGTCGCGACTACTCGAGGTTGCTTACGCCTACTAAGAGCCACATTGCCCGT
>CAKZOF010000516.1 GCA_937135995.1 uncultured Pyrinomonas sp. | reverse complement strand
AGTCAAATCAGACGGATAAATTCGTTTTGTCACAAAAACAATCTATCAAACTGACGCGGACTTTTCAGACACGCTCTCAGAGCTGCGGCGGATCGCCGATGGCCTTGCCTACGGTCGTTTGCCGCGGCAGTCGGTGGTCATCACGTTCGATGACGGTTATGAAGATAACTTGCACTGCGTAAAACCTCTGCTCGAAAAGCATGATGTGCCGGCGACTTTTTTCATCGCCACCGGCTTGATGAAGAACGAGCGCGAGGCTTGGTGGGATGAGCTGGAAAAGATGTTATTGCATCCGGGCGTTTTGCCACAGGTGCTGCGTCTGAGTCTCAAAGGTGAAGTCCGCGAATGGAATTTGGGTGAGGGAGCGCTCTACACGGAAGAGGAGCATGAGCATCATCGTTCTTGGGACGCTTGGCGCGAGCCGCCGCCACACGCCCGACATGCCCTTTACCTGGAGCTTTACCGTCTGCTGCAACCATTGTCGGCAGCGGAGCAAAGACGCGCACTCGACGAGTTGCATAAACAGATCGGTTCGATGCCGGAATGTCGCCAGACTCATAAGTTCATTGTTTCGCCAGAGGTTGCCGCCTTGGCTGATTGTGAGTTGATCGAGATAGGGGCGCACACCGAAACGCATCCTTTGCTTGTGGCGTTGGACGACGCAGCGCAGCGCGCAGAGATAAGCAGCAGTAAGCGCCTTTTGGAAGAGTTGAGCGGGCGTCGAGTTCGCAGTTTTGCCTATCCATACGGCGCGTATGCGGAAGAGACGATCTCTGCGGTCAAAAGCGCCGGTTTCGATTGCGCTTGCAGCACAGGTTCTGGGTTGGTCCAAGAGAACACGAACTCATACATGTTGCCGCGGTTGTTCGTCTTCGATTGGGATGGCGAAGAATTCGATCGGCAACTTTTCGATATGTTCTATGTTTGAGGCCAGAGGGTCTTTGAGGCGTTGTTGTGGTCAGTCATCTCTACCCATGGCTGAACAGTTGGGGCTGGAAGCGAACTATGCATGATTTGAAAAAGCGTGGCTTTGGTTGCCATTTCTTTGCTTGCATAGAATTCTCTGCAGTGCAAGCCTGCTTGAGGCTCTCGGGTGATTGGGCCAATTGCATGTTTTCGGAGATCGCACGATGAAAGATCGGCTGCGACGGATTGCGAAGAGGATACCTTTGATCGGTAAAGCCTATGTTCAAAGAGATGAGCTAAGAGCTATCGTGAATCAACTGTGGGAATTGCCGGGTCACTTCTACTCGCCAATACCTTCCATCGAAGAGGTGAGAAAGTACGAAAGAGACTCTTCGATGCTAAGTCGCGAGAACTCGGCGGCGTCGATCTGAACGAGAACGAACAACTGGCCTTGCTTGAGATTTTGAAACAGTACTACGCTGAACAACCCTTCCCAGAGCAGAAGCGGGATGATTGTCGGTATTTCTTCGAGAATAGTGCTTTCAGTTATTTCGATGCCATAGTGTTGTACTCTATGCTACGATACCTGCGGCCCAAGAGGGTGATCGAAGTCGGTTGCGGATATTCGTCATGCGTTTTCCTAGATACTGATGAGCGCTTCCTTGGCAATTCTATCTCGCTGACTTTCATCGAGCCATATCCGGACTTGCTGATATCTTTGCTCAAAGACGAGGATAAGAATAGAACGACTATTTTGGCGAGCAAAATACAAGATGTGGATGTGAGTCTGTTCCGCGAGTTGGAAGCAAATGATATCCTGTTCGTCGATTCCTCGCATGTAGCTAAAACGGGCAGTGATGTGAATCACATCTTTTTCGAGGTTCTGCCAGTCCTCAACGAGGGCGTATATGTTCACTTTCACGACGTCTTTTATCCCTTCGAGTATCCCAAAGAATGGGTCTATCAAGGGCGTGCATGGAACGAGGCTTATATGTTGAGGACATTTTTGCAATACAATAACGAGTTCGAAATAGTGCTTTTCAATTCTTTTCTGGAAAAGTTCCATCGCGACTTCTTCGCTCATCACATGCCGCTATGCACCAAGCATTCAAGTTACAACATGATGCCGACTTCTGCGCAAAACATTTGGTTGAAGCGGCTGTGACTAAAACGGGAGGGGTTGAAATGAAATCGGATTCCCGTATGAATAAACCAAACACAGCTCCAATATCAGTCATCATCCCCGCTTATAACGCCGCTGCGTTCTTGAGGGAATCAATCGAGAGTGCCCTAAGCCAAACGTTGCCGGTGGCAGAGATAATCGTCGTCAATGACGGCTCTGTGGACGATACATCGGAAGTTGCCAGAAGTTACGGGGTGAGAGTCATAGATAGGCCAAATGGTGGTTTATCAGCTGCAAGAAATACTGGCATCAGAGAGGCTACGCAGCCTTGGATAGCTTTGCTTGATGCTGACGACATTTGGGAGCCACAGAAAATTGAAGAACAATGGGACGCCTTGCAACTATGCGGGCGATCCAAGTTGATCTGCTCGGATTTCTCTCAGTTTGACGAGTCAGGGACAATCAGACAGTCCTTCTTCTCTTTTCAAAATTTGAACTTTGCAGGGATGGGAGAAAGTCCTCTGTCTGAAAAAGTATCTCTCATCTCTTGTTCTGGGGATTCTTTCTGGGAAAGTGCCCACTTCATATTTCCTTCGACAGTGATTATAGAGAAGGATCTCATGTTTAGCATAGGAGGTTTTGACGAAGAACTTAGGTGTCTTGAGGATGTGGATTGTTTCTTGAGAGCGATCGTTCATACTCCGCTCTTGGTCGTCAAGAGACCATTGGTCAAGTACAGGCTACACGCTGGTAGCCTGTCAAGTAACAACCTGAGGATG
>CAKZOF010000515.1 GCA_937135995.1 uncultured Pyrinomonas sp. | reverse complement strand
AAAAGGGCGCGAGCCGCCCCGACCAAAGTTCCGGCCCCCCAACGGAACTGCGGTCGGGGCGGTATTGTAGCGCAAACGCACGCGGCGGAAAACAGCCGAGCAACGAACCCTTGCGCTTGCGAGCGCGCAAAACGCAAAGCGAAGACGCCTCCCACCGCCTTTCGCCACCCTAGCAGCTTGGCGCGGGAGCGGCGGAAGAGAAAGAGCGTGAGGGAAAACGACGGGAGAAGTCTTCAGAGCGCTCGTCGAAAGGCTAAGAGGTCTTTACAACCGCGACGGAAAGGGACGCTCAAAGATGTCGCGAAGATCGATCTTGTTTGAGCTGGGCTTAACGCTCTGCGTCGTAATGATCGCTGGTGCTGCACGCGCTGCCATCCATGATGGCGGCGCTGCCGAAGGCTTGATGTTCCATCCTCCGCGCGTCGGTAGGTCGATGCTAGCCATTTCGGGACACGTCGCCATCGCGCAACACACTGTTCCCGAACCGACGACCATGCTGCTGCTCGGAACAGGCATGATCGGTTTGGCCGCCGTCATCCGGCGATGGATCAAGCGGCAGCGCTGAAACTCGAGGTTTTTGTCGATAGCTTGCCGAGTGTTAGGTGCTATATGAACGACGGTTTAAAGCCAGCGAACGAAGCTGAAGCTCTAGGTCTTTGTCGATTTGCTTGTCGAATGCGAAGGCCAAGTCGTTCCGCGCCAGTGAAGTTGTGGCAATAGTAAGGAGTTTTGGTTGATTCTCCTGTTGACTGTGAAGGTCGAGTGCGAAAAAGATTTCCCGCCAGTCAGTCTCCCTGCGCCTTCGGTGCTGATCGAGCCTTCTGCCTCCTCTCCCCACCCCAAACAGCAGAGCGACCTTTGGTTTATTCCGAAGCTCGCTTCCCCCATGACGCATCGGAGGGCGGCGATCCGGCTCTTTTTCGGTCGTCAGGCTGCACGCTCCCGGCGTCGAAAAACGAGACGGGCGGCCATCTAGCACCGCCCGTCTCTCTCTCCCCTTGCTTTGTGCCCCTTGATGGACGGAGGAATAATGATGTCGTTTCCCGCCGCGCTTACGGCAAGCCTATGCGATTGACCGTCGCGCAGCGCGTGTTGCTGTAAGGGCCGATCACCGCACCTTCGGGCGTATCGAAAAGGCCCGCGATGCGGTAGAAATAGGTCCCGTTGCTGCGCCCGGTGATGTCGAAAGCATTGACGCTTGCGCCCACCTCAGCCAGCGTGCGAAAGTCATCGGCGCTGACGCGAATGTCTTCGATGTACCAACCGAGAGGCGCGGCATCCGGCGGACCGTTCAGCAAATCGCTTACCATGCGGAAGCGGAGCAAGATCGTTCGCCCGGCGAAAGCCGAAAGATCGACCGTTCGCGTGCCAACGAAATTGTCCGCGTAGATAGCGACGGTGGTCCAGTTAGCGCCGCCATCGGTGCTCACTTCGACGAAGCCATTGTCGAAGCCATCTTCGAAGTCCTGCGTCGTCGTGAAGGTGAGCGTCGCTCCACCGGCTGGCAGCACGATCGGGTTGCGCAACGTGAGCGATTCATTCTGGTTAGCCAAGTCGGCGATGTAGTAAGCGAAGCTTCCCGTATTCGGGTTGCTCTGCGTCGTCCACTGTGCGCTGCCGCTCCACTTCGAGTTGCTCCCGGCGACCAGCGGCTCGTCGGCGTTGTCGAAGAAGAGAGTCTGGCTACGCGTCGCCTCTTGGATGCGGAAGCCGATGGGCAACGGTCCGCCGTTGGGTGGCGTGTAGCTCCAGCGCAAGCGGTAGTTGCCATTGGAGTCAGTAGCGCAACCAGTGGTAGCCGGCTGTTCCGTGCCTTCGATGGGCGCCTGATCGGGCGCGGCTAGGTTCGCGACTTGCGCGCGCACGGCGCGGTAATAGAAGGGCATGCGCAACGTGCGCCCCGACGAAGAATGTGTTGCTGTGACGTACCACTGGAACTCCGTCGGATCGACTGTGATGCGCTGCCCATCAGCGACGACGCGCACGAAGAAGGAAGCCTGACCGCCCGCCGGGACGTTGACCGAGTTGATCGGATTACCGTTCGCATCGGTGAACGAGATTTGGAATCCCGGGTTGTCGGCGTTGCGGTTGTTCTGGAACGTGAGCGTGTAAGCTCCACTGCCACCGCCGCGCGTGATGTCGCGAATGATCACTTCTTGAGTGCGCACGAGCGTTCCATTTAACCCGACCACCGGAACCGCTCCGAAGCTGGCGCTCGGCAGCAAGACCTTGAGCGCGCCGTTGGCTTCGTACTGTGGTGGATCGTTGGCCGGTGGCGAATATTCCTCTCTGAGCAGCAGCGTCGGCGCGACCATGATGGCGCGCGCGTCGAGCGCTCCGGCGACGTTGATCAATCCGGCGCCCATGTCGTTGATCGAGGCGACCGAAGCCGCACCATCACCTTGCGGAACGCCCCGCCCGTTGCGCAAGTTCGTCGCCGTGTTCATCAAAAGTGCGCGCGAAATCGTCACCGCGTCGAAACGTTTCGAGCGGTACTTCGGATCGGAGATGTTGGTCGCATCCAGTCCGAGTTCTTCGCGCACGCGTTGGCGAATGAGCGCTACCGCGCCGGCGGCGATCGGACCGGAAAAGCTCGTTCCGTTGGCTTGCGTGTAGCCGGTCGGACTTGCCAGCCCGAGCGCTTCGTCCGGCAGACCGTCAGGGGTGGCCGCCCCGACGATGCCGACGCCCGGAGCCGTCACGTCCGGCTTGATCGTGCGGAAGCGTGCGTTCGGGTGGTCGTTCGGCCCACGCGAACTGAAACCTGCCATGTTCGGCTCGAAAGCATCGAGCGTGATGCTATCGGAGAGACGAAGCGGCAGTTCCGAGACAAGTCCCGGCGTGGGATCGCCCGCATCGTTGTCGGTGGAGGAAAGAAGATCAAGCAAGTAGTCGCCGTCGTTCGGATTGATCGTGTAGGTCGGAATGCCTCCAGCCACAGCCACGGCGGTGGCCGATTCGACGGTGGTAACGATCAAGATCGCCGCCGGGCGAAACGGCGCGACTGCGTTGGCGATCGCCGCAAACGCGCCCGTCCCCTTAACCACGGCGATGCGATTGGTGACCGATGGCGGAATAGGGTTGGCCGGATTGCGCCGATCGACGAAAACGTAGTGAGCCGAGAGCGAGCCGTTCGGCAGCGGCCCGCCGCCAGCAACGGGAAAGAGCTTCATGCCTTGCCGTTCGTTCGGTTGCGGCACGTTCTGCTCGGAAGCGGCGCCGGTCTCGGGTGGTGGTCCAGCCGCTGGCGCGCGCGTCTCGCCTGGGATCTGGTTGGGGGCGAGTACATCAGCGCCCGAAGTCGACCCGGGATCGAGATTGGCTCCCACGGCGATGGCGAGCGTTGCTGCCGCTGGCGAACCGACCGTGCCGGGTCCGGGCCCACTGTTGCCCGCCGAGGCGACAACGATGGTGCCTGCTAATGCGGCGTTGTTGGCGAAGATGGCGGTCGAGCCTTGTGTGTCCCCCGCCGTGTCGCCGAGTGAGAGATTGATCACATCGGCGACGGGTTTACGCACGGCAGTAGTCGTCAATGGACCACCGCTCGCTCCAAGCAAGGTGTAAGGGGAAGCGGCATCTTCCATCGCCAGTTCAATGTCGCCCAAGCATTGTGGCGCTGGTCCACAAACTTTGTAGGCCATGATGCGCGCCTGTGGTGCTGTGCCGTGAAGTTGCGTCCCGCTCGGCGTTGGTCCGATCCCTGTGCCATCGCGTCCCGTTCCGTACCCGGTGCGCGGCGGCGTGTTGCCATCCACGGCATAACCGGCAGCGCAAGCGGCCACCAGCGTCCCATGCCCGAAATCGTCCGTCGGGTCGCCGGGTGACGAGAGCGCGTAGTAGTAGATCACCTTGCGATTGTCGTTTGGACTTTCCGCCATGCCGGAGATGCGTGGCAGCGGCGTCGTCTGACCGATGCCGCCGAACATCGGGTGTCGCCAATCGACGCCCGAATCGATGATGGCGATGTTGATGTTCTGCCCTTCGAAACCATCTCCGTTGCGGTTGGTGGAAGGCGCTTCCGGGTGGCCCGGCGCGCCGCGCGGTTGCAACTGTTGTTCGTTGCCGTAAACGGCCAAGCGGCGCGCTGCCGGATCGAATTGCGTGCCGAGGATGTAATCGATCGCGCGGTCGAGAAGGAATCTCGTCGGTTGCAGTTCGCGCACGGATTTGACTTCCGGCAGAGAACGGAGGCGCGCCAGATCATCAGCGGCGATGTAGAGCACCATGCCGTTGAACAAGTAGGTAAATCGCCACTCCACGCGGCGCGTCGAACCGTCGGGTTGCGGCACGTCGGCGCGACGCAGTAGGGCGCGCACGCCGCGCCCGGCGAGCGAGGCGAGGAACTGGTCCTGCGATTGAACCAGATTGCGCGCGTATCCGACAAGGTCATCGAACGTGGGCGCGCGTCCTAAATTTTCGAGCGAAAGGCGGCGCAACACGCCCGGCGTCTGCCGCAATTCCACGAGCACGGGACGCACGTCGCCGCCGACCGATTGCCGGAAGTTGGCTAGATCCGGTGGCTCGGCAGGCGCTAGCGCGTTGTTTTGCGGCCCTGCAGATGCCGCTTCCGATGGGCGCACACCGACGGCCAGCGCTGCGAGACTAATTGCCGCCAACAGCGTCAACAGGAGGCCGAACGCACGGCGGCCTTTGGGGGAAAGTTCTCGCTCCATGACTCCTCCTTTTCGTTTCTCCTCTTCCTTTTACGAAAGCGAGGTAATCAAGTCACCTCTATGCGCGGCGCCGATTGCGCGCGTATGCTGCTAATCCAGCAACGCCAGTGCCTAGAAGAAACATAGTCGCTGGCTCCGGAACGGCGCTCGGCGGCGCTTGGAGCTGAGTCGCCATGAAGCGTGTGTAGAGACCAAAATTGGGCTCGGCTATCTGCCCGTTGGCAGGATTGCCAAAAGCGTTATAGACACGACCGGTCTCCGTCGAAAATCCTGCCAGGAAGAATTCGCGTCCCGTCCCGGCGGCCGAATTGACGACGATCTCGATCAACAGGTCACCGAGGCTCGAGTTGTAGATGAATGGGGTTGTGAAGTTGATGACCACATCGAAGTTGTTGGCGCCGGTCAGGGTCGCCGTCACCGGTCCGGAAAAGACGATCGTATAATCTGTTCCGCGGTTGTTGGCGAAGTTGTTACTCGGGGTCGATGGTGTGGTCGTTGCTGTCGCTGCATACACGCTCAAGTTATAGACCGCCGGACTCGGGTAGAAGCTCGTCGGGGTTGTGGTCGAGGCGAACGCGATTTGTGTGATGCTCCAGACACCCGGAAACTTGTTGCGGGTGTAAATCTGTTGGTACGTCCCCGTGTAAGCCCCGTTGGTTTGAAACGGGTAGTTGTTTGCGCTGGCGTTGCTGCCGATGATGATCGTGTCAGCTTGCGCCGTCGCGAAGAACAGCAGAGAAGCGAGCACTGCGAGGTAGAAGTTGCCGCGTAGATTGAACATTCGAGAGGGTCCTCCTTTGCAAGTCTCTGTAAATCAAAGATGATTGCCCAGTGAAAAGAGATCAAAGGTCGAACCTCGCGTGACTTCGCTCAGGCAGTGAGTATGTTTCGATCCGATGCGTCCAGTCTGCCGTGTTGCTCGCTACGCTCTCACCGACGCTGCTTCTCGATTTGCTAGATACATACGAAGCTGAGCCCCGTTTCGGATTTACCCCCTCTCCACTGCGAGACAAATACGAAGCGAACGCTCGTTTCGGATTCCTTCAGCCCGCGTCGATGGTCACCTTTGCGTTGTATAGGAAAGTTACATCCACCTCCTGCGCCTGTGGTTAAGCTTTTCTTGTGAAGAAGTTAAGAAATTGTTGTGACCACTCCGCCAGCTAAAGCAGGCGGCTTCTCGGAACACGCATGACGTGACCGTCTACGTTATGTCCCGAAGGC
>CAKZOF010000514.1 GCA_937135995.1 uncultured Pyrinomonas sp. | reverse complement strand
CCCGATGTTGGTGCCGGGCAGCAGGTCATGGCCAGCGATTGCGCCGCGACTACGCCCTCCATCGCCGTTTATGTCCGTGGTGAAGAGCGCCGCGCCCGTATCTCCGTTGAAGAAGTTGGAATCCGAGGAGACAAACGGGACGAAGAGCGATTGCGGCGGGGCGGTGCTGAAACTCCAGATCTGGTTCAACTGGAACCCGCCGATGACGGTCATGTTGACGCCCGCCGTCAAGACGTGACGGCTGTCGAGCGGAGTCCACCCGAAGGCGCTGTTGTAGTTGTAGCCGTTGATGGCATTGCTGATGAACTCGGAGCGGTCGGATCCGCCCGTCGCTTTGGAGCTACCGAGGGCGTACGAGATGATGTAGCGTGCGTCCTTGATCAACGAGCGCCCGGCCAAGCGGAAGGGTTTTGGTGACTCGCCTGCCAACCGTCCATCGAGTTTGACCTGCAGGCCGTTGTAGAGCGTGAATCCGCCCTGGATGAGGCGAGCGCGAAGGATGTTGGGCGTGACGCCTGTGAAGACCGCATCCGAGACCATGCCGAAATCGACGATGGTCGCGCCCGCGGCGATGGCTTGATCGACGCTTGCAAATCCATTCTGCGTTAAGAATCGATCTCGCCGGGCGATGGCGGCGGCGGCGTTGAAGTAGTTGGCGGCAAAACGGTGCTCGTTATCCACGAGGACGAAAGGCAAACCAACGCCGCGGATGCGGACGTAGTCGATCGAGAGCACCTGATTGCGTGCCAGTTGGTGCTGAACGCCGATGTTGAACTGCATGGCATAGGGGATGCGGTAATCTCCGGGGAAGATTCCGCCGTAGGTGACGCCGCGTGAAGCATCGAAGACGGACGGGCCGCGGTTTGGGTCGAACTGAAAGCCAGCGTAGGCGCTCTGTACGGCCTGATGAATCCGACCGAGAACGGCGATGACGTCGCCTAAGGGTTTGCCGAGCAAGCAGCTATAGTCGCCGTCGGTGACCTGCGCTGGGCAACCGGCGACGTTGAGCGGTCCGATGTTGATCGGGTTGCCAACCGGATCCGTGATGCCATCTATTTGGCGGATATCGGGTCCGATGCCTGGGGGCAAGCGCGAGTATTCATCGAAGATATTGTTGTTGAGGATGTTCATTTCGCGCGTCAGAGAGAATCCGCCGCGGATCACCGTGCGCCCTTGGCCGCGGAAGTTGTAAGCGAAGCCGACCTGTGGGCTGAACGCATCTTTGGGAAAGCGGGGCACGCGTCCGCGTCCTTGCCCGTAAACATTGAGCGAGGCTAGCTCCGGAGTATTGCGCGGGCTGAAGTAGCCAATGTCATACTCGTAGCGCACGCCAGCGATCACGGTCAGCTCGCGTCGCGCTCGCCACTGATCGCGAAAGTAGCCAGCGATGCGCGTATTGAAGTGGCCACCGTGAGGGAGGTTGTGGGCTGGGGCTGCGGAGAAGAAGCCGCTGTTTGGTCCCGTTTGGAGGAAATTGAGCGGGTAGTTGAGCGGATTGTTCGGGTCTTTGCCCGCGGCGATCAAGGCGCTACGTAGATCGGCGCTGTAGTCGGCCCCCACGGTGAGCGGTCCCGAGAAGTTGGCGAAACCGCCGAGGATGATGCGCGTTACATCGCCGCCGAAGCTGAAGACGTGCGCGCCGCGCACGAGCGTGCCGTCGTAGCGGTTCTCGTAGTTATCTTGATAGGTCTGCTGCGGGGCGAGCGAATTAGGACCAATGCTGAGATCGCCAACGTTCAGCTGAAAGGGAATCCCCTGCGGGGTGCGTGGGAAAGTGAAGCGACCGAACTCTTGGCTCTCGATGCGGTTGTTGAAATTGACGTAACCGAAGCGATAGCTGTGGGTCGCGTTTCCGCGCAAGTAATCGAAACCAGCGACGTGGACGATCGTCCAGTCGATGTTCTGATACGGAGAGGCCGCGGTGCCTCCCGTGGAGACATCGTCGCTGTAACGGTGCGAATAGAAGAGTGACCAGCGGCTACTCGGCTTCCAGTCGAGGCGATTGGTCACGAGCCTGACGTTTTGCGGAAAGCCGACCGAGCCAGAGTATTGTGGGAAGTTGGCTGAGTTAACGATGCCGATCGCGCCTTGGTAGATCGGTTCGTAGTTCGAGAAGAAGAAGAGTTTGTTCTTGATGAGCGGCCCGCCGACTGCGTAGCCCGGATCCTTGCGGTAAAAGCGTGGGCTTGACGTTTCAAACTGCGGTCGTGCGCCGAGGTGCTGGTCGCGGTAAAAGAAGAAGGCGGCGCCGTGGAATTGATTCGATCCGGTTTTGGTGACGATGCTGACTGCACCTGATGTAGTCAGCGACGTCGACGGATCGAAAGAGGAGCGAGAGAGCTGAAACTCTTGGACGGCATCGGCTGAGACGTTGGCGGTGGTCGTCCCAACCGTCTCATCGGTCACGTCGATGCCATCGACTTGGACGCGCGTCGCCGTCCCGGAAGCTCCGTTGATGCCGACCGCGCGGTAGGCATTCGATTTCGTCGGATCGATGGCCCCGCCGTCGCGCACTTGGACGCTCGGTTGAAGTTGGGCGAGATCAAGAAAGTTGCGCCCATTGAGCGGCAGTTGCTCGATCTGTTGCGCGGTGATCACGCCGTCCACCGTTTGGCGGGCCGTGTCAACCTGCAACTGCGACTCGGTGCCGACGATCTGAACGGTTTCCGCTAGGCTCCCAACCTTGAGTTGGACGCTCGCGTTGGAGACTTGTCCGGTTTGGACGATGACGTCTTCGATCTTTTCTGGCGTAAAGCCCTGTTTGCTGATGGAGACGTCGTAGCGGCCAGGCAGCAGCGAACGGACGATGAAGTAACCGTCGCTGTTGGTTTGAACCGTGATCGTGCGCTGCGTGGCCTTTTCGGTGATCTCGACGGTCACGCCAGCCAGCGCTGCCCCTCGTTCGTCCGTGACCGTTCCCTCGATGCTGCCCGTGGGTTGCTGACCGCGGGCCGAAAGGAATGGAAGAAGCAGCGTGACGAGAAGCGTGACGAGAAGAGAGATGGCGAACCGTTTTGTTTGCATGATTGGTTGCCCGCCAGCGAAGTTGTCACGGCGAGGGCCATCGAGCAGCTCTGCGATAGCTACAAAGCAAGTCTCGTTCCATCACCTGGGGCAGCCGCGCTCGGCGGCACCAAGTTACTGCTGGGCGAGGTTTTAGCGGCAAGACAGAAGCGACTGTCCCGGACCACTGCGGCGAGCGCGCATCCAAAAATTTGGATTCTCATTCAATTTTTTGAATGCGCGCTCGCTGGCTGGCCGACCGGAATCGAAGCCAGCGTCGGCTCGATCACTTCGTCAGCAGAGACCTGCGTTTCGTCGCGAAAGCAAAGCCGAACGTCGCTTGTCATGCAATCGAGGAAGCGGTTATCGTCCGGACCAGCCCGCCGCTACGCCCTCGCCGGTTGAGCGACGACCTGCTTGCGGCTCTATCGTCTTTGACGCTGCCTTGGTCTCGTGTCGGTTCGTTGGCGTAGATGAAGAGATTTTAATCTTCGCTTCATCAGCAGCTCATCGTCGGCTCGCTACACTCTCACCCGTCGATTCGGCGCGACTTCGCACGCGCTGCTCGCTGGTTCTGCGGCAGGCAGCGCGCGCGAAGCTTCGACCTGCGACGCGAAAGAGAACCGACGGTGAGCAATCGGCTGTTGTTCGGCGCAAGCGTCAAGGTCCTCTTGCTGCTCGCCTTGGGGGCGCAGTTCGCTGTCGGCGGGCGCGCACAGCTAGTGCCTTCCAAACTTTCGTTGGCGAAGGCGACCGAGTTGCTGATGCAGCGCAATCCAACCGTGCTCGCGGCGCAACGCAACCTCGACGCGCTGCGCGCGCAGCGCACGGCAGCCGGACTGCGCCCGACGCCGACGCTCACGGCGAGCGCGACGCAACTTGCGCTGCCGCGCGTCTTCACCCATCCGGGGCTCATCTTCGGCACAGGCGACAACGTCGCCGCCAATTCGACCTACACGGTCGAGGTGGACCAGCTCATCGAGCGCGGCGACAAACGCGCGCTGCGCATTGCGCAGGCCGAGTGGAACGTGCGGCTGGCCGAAGCGCAGTTGCGCGATGCCGTGCGCCAGCAACTCTTCCAGTTGCGGCAATCCTTCTTCAACGCTGTGTTGGCGCGCGAAAACTCGCGCGTCGCGCGCGAGAACTTGGCGCATTTCGACCGCATGGCGCAAGTGTTGCGTGCCCAATACCGAGAAGGTTACGCGGCGGGCGTGGATCTGCGGCGAATCGAGATCCAGCGGTTCGAACTCGAACGCGACGCCGTGGCTGCCGAACAAACGTACCAACAGGCGGTGCGCGACGTCTTCAACCTCATCGGCGCAGGCGATGCGCCTTCGGGGGCGGACGTACGGTTGATCGGCGGACGCGCTGGCGGTGAGGCGGAGGCCGATTTGAACGCCATCGAGGGTGATCTTGACATCATTCCCGTGCTGTTATGGATCGATGATTTGCGGCGGCTGGCGCTCGCCAATCGTCCCGACGTGCAGGCGGCGCGATTCAACGTCGAAGCGGCGCGGGTCGGCGTTCAATTGGCGATCGCTTCCAAAGCGCGCGACGTCACGGTCGGCGGTCAGTATGCGCGCACCGGCAGCGACAACACTTTCGGCGTGGTCTTGAGCGTTCCGCTCAAGGTCGGGGCGCGGGCGCGCACGGCGATCGAACAGGCGACGGCGCTCGAGTTGCAGGCCGAAGCGCAGTTGCGGCAGGCCGAAACGCAAGCGCTGACCGATGTCGAGAAGGCTTTCATCGCCTACCGCACGAGCCGCGACCGGTTGCGCGCTTTCACCAGCGACGTACTGGTCGCTGCTGAACAGGTGCGGCGCACGGAAGAGGCGGCTTATCGCGAAGGGGCGCGCGGTTTGATCGATTTTCTCGATGCGCAACGTGCCTACAACCAGCTCCGCGTCGAGTACAACCAAGCGCGCTATGATCTGCTGATGAGCCTCTATCAATTGGAGTACGCGACCGGGGCGCGGCTTCTCAACTAGCTCGCCGTTCGACGAGACGGAGGGAGGGCCGAGATGGACCAGAGCGTGATGGAACAAGAGGTGACCACTGACGAAGCCGCCGAATCCGCAGACGAGCAAGTGGTCGCATCTGGCCGTGCGGTCACCAAAAGAAGGCGTTGGCTGATCGCGCTGCTTGTCGCCGTGCTGGCCGTCGTCTTCGCCGTGATCGCGTGGCGGGCGCGCGAGCGGACGGCGATCGTCGAGCGAGCGGACAAGGCTCAAGAGACGACTGCCGATACGGTTGCGCTCGCGCTGGAGCAGCGCGCGGCGATCGCTACCGAGATCGTCATGCGCCGAGCGCTCGCGCCGGAGATCTCCACGCCGGGCAAAGTGGCCATGCGGCGCATGACGCCGGTCTTCTCGCAGTTCTCCGGGCGCTTGGTCCAGCTGCGCGCCGAAGTGGGCGACCACGTGCGCGCCGGACAGGTGCTCGGCACCATCGATTCGCCCGACATCGTCGGTCTCGAATCCGACTATCAGCAGTCGCTGGCGGCGCTTGCTTCGGCGCGCACGTCGTTCGAGTTGGCGAAGCGGACCAGAGAACGGGCCGAGCGCTTGGCGGCCGTGGATGCCATCCCGCGGCGCGAGCTGCAACAAGCGCAGGCCGACGAAGCACGAGCCGGAGATGATCTGACACGCGCGCAGGCGGCCGTGACGGCGGCGCGCGAGCGTTTGCAAAGCGCTGGTTTGAGCGCGGGCGAGATCGCGCGGCTCGACTCCGGCGCTCGGGCGGTCAATCGGCTCGTCCCGCTCGTGGCGCCGATTGGCGGTGTGATCATTGAAAGGCACGTTGGGCTCGGCCAAGTAGTTCAAGCCGGTGCCGGCGATCCACTCTTCATGATCGCTGATCTGTCATCGGTGTGGGTCAACGCCGACATCTACGAAGATCAACTCGCCTACGTGCGCGTCGGCGCGCCGCTGCAGATCAGGGTCGCCGCCTATCCGACGCGCGTCTTCGCGGCGCGGGTCGATCAGATCGGAAGCCTTGTCGATCCCGAAAAACACACCATCGCGCTGCGCTGCGTGGTCGCCAACCCGGGCGAACTGCTCAAGCCCGGCATGTTCGTCACGGTGATCCTGCACGCTGCCGAGCGCAGAGAAGAGTTGACCGTTCCGGCTACAGCCGTCGTCGT
>CAKZOF010000513.1 GCA_937135995.1 uncultured Pyrinomonas sp. | reverse complement strand
CCGGATCACCTCGAAGCGCGGATTGCTTATCAAGTGATAGACGTTCTCTTTGCGCCCGGTGAAGAAGTTATCAAGACAGATGACTTCGTGTCCGTCAGCGAGCAAACGCTCGCACAAGTGCGATCCGATGAATCCGGCTCCTCCGGTGACGAGTACGCGCATCTTCGGTTCCCTTCTCTACGGTTCGACGATGGGACGCGCTTTGTCCATGCGCGCACCATCTGACCGATTCTTGGTCATTATCTCGCCGCGATGATTTCGAGGCTCTGCCGTCAGACGCCTGCCGTGGCCGCGCTGGACTGTTGCTGCGGCTCCGCCTCCGCGCCGTCGCCGGACGAGGTCGTCTCCGGCGTCTGGCTCGAGCGGCGACGGCGGCGACGACGGCGGCGCGGCGCTTCTTCGACGCGCCCGTTGATCGTGGCCAGCGCGGCGAGCAGCAGGAACAAGAGCGCGTTTGCGGTGGTGTGCAGCGTGAAATCGAAGAAGCTGTGGACCAGCACGGCGAAGCAACCGGTCATCGCCCCTGTCGCCACAGCGCGGCGAAACGGATCGCGCGACTGCCGCCGCAAGAATCCGCGGCGAAACAGCGCGACGATGAAGAAGAGTCCGAGCGCGGCGCCGACTATTCCGGCATCGGAAAGGATTTGCAAGTAATCGTTGTGCGCTTGTTCGACGCGGAACTGCCCGCCGCGCGTATCGTACCGCGTGAAAGCGACGCTGTAAGCGCCCAGCCCCACGCCGATCAACGGATGGTCGCGAATGATGTCGAGCGTGACGCTCCAGAAGTGCGCACGCCCCGTGGTCGGATCTTGCGAGTTGACCGTCCCGATGAAGCGGCTCAGCGACTCTTCTCCGCCGTACAGCAGAGAGCCGAAGACGATGGCGAAAAGCAGCGCAAACGACACGCCGAGCCGCACGAGAACCGGGCGCCAACTCGACGGCGCGTCCACAGACGGCTCTTCCGCTTTACGCGCGCGAAACTCCGTCAATGAGATGAGAAAGACGATCTCTGCGACGAGGCTGACCAAACCGCCGCGCGAATTGGTCATGATGAGCGCGATGCCCATCAATCCGGCGGCGAAACCATAGAGGAGTCGCCGGTCGGCTTCGACCGCGCCGCCAGCGAGCGCGATCGCCAGCGGCAGCGCCAGTGCAAGCTCCATGTAGCCGGCAAAGTGGTGCCGGTTGATGAAGGGGCCGAACGGAATGGCCTGTTTGAGTTCAGCGAACCAGAAGAGCTTACCTTGGCTCGTAAACGCCTGCATCATGCTGAAGAGCGCGAGCAGGAAGCCGAAGATGGTGATCGCGCGCACCATCAAACGCAACCGCCGGGGACTGTCGATGAAGGCGAGCGCCGCCGCAAAGTAGATCGCGAGCGAAGCCGCTTGCACAATGGCGATGCGCGTCCAGAATGGATCGAGCGAAAGCGTTCGGCTCGGTTCCACCGACAGCGTGTCGGCACCGAACGCGCCGCCGAGCGGCAGCAACTGCACCAGACCGAGCGCGACCAACCCGAGAAGCGGCAGTTGCAGCACGTTGCGACTGAAGCGCAAGACCCCGGTGCGCCACGCGTCCACCGCCCAGCAGAGGACGATCGCCGCCGCACCGACTTGAAAGAAGGCGAGCGACCACGTGTGCACCGTCCCGTAGGCGAGCGTCGAGAGCACCATCGCCATGCAAATGATGAGGATGATGAAGCGGCTCGCGATGGTGTGCGGCAGTTCAGCGACCTGTTCCGGTTTGGCCGCCGCTTCGACCGCCGCTCTTTCGCTCGTCAAGACTTGCGCTGTTGCCGATCTGTTCAAGACTGAACTTGTCATACCACACTTTTCCGAAAATCGGGCAGACCGCCGAAAAACACGGCTCGCGCACGATCCGTACCGTGATCGCTTCGGTTTGTGGCGTAGTGGCGAAATCCAGCATCACGGGTTGCCACTCGTTGGAACCGTCGGGCACGGGAGCCGACGCGGCGAGCACGCGCTCGGGCGCTCCCGCATCCACAACCTGCACGATGAGCGTGCTCGCGCTCTTCAAGTGTTCCGTGCGGAAGAAGTAAGTCAGACGGTAACGCGTCGCCGGTTCGACGACGATGAATTGCGAGACGCCGCGAAACTCCACCGCCTTCGGCGCGTTGAAGATCAACCTCAAGCTTCGCTCGCCGCTGTAGGCAGTGCGCGCATCGAGTCGAATTTGCGGCTGCTCGCTCTGCGCGATCTGCCAACCGAACAGGCTGGTGCCGTAGGTTGCGATGTCCTCCTCGAAGTCGCCGTTGATGAGCCGGCCCACTGCAGCGGGCACGTTCGGGTCGAG
>CAKZOF010000512.1 GCA_937135995.1 uncultured Pyrinomonas sp. | reverse complement strand
AGCCGAGCACGGGCATTTCGAAGATTTTGATGTGGCCGAAATAAGGCACCGTGTAGGTCCAGCGCGAAATGGCCCAGTAGTTCCAAAACTCCCATAAGATGCCGCAGACAAGGCCGCTCGCCAACAGCGCCGCCAGACGGCGCCCGTCGCCGCGCGCCAGATCGCCGAAGATCGAGGGCCAGCCGCGCAGCGCGTTGATGGGATCGACCAGAAAGATGAAGGCGAGCCAAACGAGCGGCGCAAACCAGGCTGAGATGACGATGAGCGGCAACAGCGCCATCGCTGCGCCGACGACGATCATGAGGCGAGGCGTTGCGCGCCGAAACGTAATGGGACGCAGGCGTGGCCGGTCGCGGAACACGGTCGCCAACAGAATCTCCGCCGTCAGAAAGAGCGCCGGAAAGATGGTCGCAAAAGCCCAGTCGTAGCCGACGCGCCGGAGAAAGAGGTTGGGTTCGAGGTTGTGATAATGCCACCACAATTCGAGATCGGAGCGCCAGAAACGCGGCGCGTTGTAAAACTCGAACATCCACCACGCAAGAATGGAGACGAGCGCCATGACGAGAAACGCCAGCCGATCCGAAACGAGCGGCGAACGGCCGTGCAGCCGGTGGACGAGCGCATCGGCAAGCAGCACATATCCGGTCCAAACGACGGGCGTGAACCAGCGCCCGACGACCTCGTTGCCGGCAAAGAGCAGCGCTTCGGCTAAGATGATGATGCACGCCCCGGCGTAGCCGTGCAGCGCCAGACCTCTCCGAACAGACGCCATTGGCGAAACCTCTTGGTGTGACGAGTTCGACACTCTTTCGCCATTTGTTTGGCACGTTCGTCAATGATTTTATAACATGAGCTTGTAGCGACGGGCGATGCGAGCGTCCCTTATCCCGAAAGGTGTCGGCGCGATGGCTCCCACGGTTGATGCGAAAAAGTTCAAGAGTGCGCTGTTACGCGCCGTCCTCCTGCCTTTCGTGCTTATGAGCGCGTTGGCCGCGGCGCTCATCTGGCAGATCGAGCGCCTCATCGCGAACATGCAGTGGGTGGACCATTCGAATCAGGTGGTTGCGCAAGCGCACTATCTGGAGCGCTTGATCGTCGACATGGAGACGGGCGTGCGCGGTTTTCTGGTGGCCAGCTCGCCGGAGTTCCTGGAACCTTACGAACGAGCGGAAGCGGTGCTCGACCGCGAGCTGGATGAACTCGAGAGTTTGGTCGCCGACAACCCGACGCAGCGGGAGCAGGTCAAAACGATCCGCACGATCGAAGGGCAATGGCACGAGTTCGCTAGGGAGGTCATCGCGCTGCGGCGCGCCGGGCGCGAGCAAGATGCCGCCATGATGTTGAGCGTCGGAAAGTCGCTCATGGACACGGTGCGCGAGCGTCTCGGGGCCTTTATTCAAACTGAGCGCGCGCTGCGCAAAGAGCGCCTTGCCGACTTGCGGCGGGCGACGCAATTGGTGGTCGCCAGCGGCGTCGGATTGACCTTGTTGGTGGGCATCGTCCTTGCCATCTTCATGCGGCGCGAACTGCTCGCCGTTTCGCAAAGTTATGCCTCAGCGCTTGCTGCCTCGCGCGAGGCGGAAGAGCGCTACCGTTTGCTCGTGGAGGGCGCGCGCGATTACGCCATCTTCATGCTTGATGCGGCGGGGCGCGTAACGAGCTGGACCAAAGGCGGCGAGCGGCTCTTCGGTTACAGAGCGGAAGAGATCGTCGGTCAACCTCATTCCTTGCTCTTCACGCCGGAAGACCGCGCGGCCGGCATCCCGAATGCCGAACTGCAACGGGCGGTCAACGATGGTCGCGCCGAAGAGTCCGGTTGGCGCGTGCGCAAGGACGGAAGTCGCTTTTGGGCTGGCGGTGTGGTCACGCCGTTGCGCGACGAGGCCGGGAGCTTGCGCGGCTACGCCGTTTTGACGCGCGATGCGACCGAGCGGCTGCGCGTCGAAGAAGAGCGGGCGTTGCGTCTGGCGCAAGAAGAGCGGCGCGTCGAGCAACTGCGGCAACTGGCCGAAATGTCTGTGGTCATCAACTCGTCGCGCACGCTCGGCGAGATGCTGCAAACGCTCACCGAACGGGCGCGCGCCATCATCGGCGCGCATCAGGCAGTGGCGAGCATGACGGTGGACCAGAATTGGGCGCAGGCGATCAAAGCTGTTTCGCTTTCGGATAAATATGCAGCTTGGCGCTCGTACGACGCGCAGCCCGATGGCTCGGGTATCTATTCACTGGTTTGCCAGACCAATCAGCCGATGCGTTTGACTCAAGAAGAGCTCGAACGTCACCCGGCGTGGCGCGGCTTCGGCAAAGAGGCAGGCAAACATCCGCCGATGCGCGGCTGGCTCGCTGTGCCGCTCATCGGACGCAATGGGCAGAACATCGGACTCATTCAACTGTCGGACAAGTACGAGGGCGAGTTCAACGAAGAGGACGAAGCGCTGCTCATGCAGATCGCGCAGCTTGCGGCGGTCGCCATCGAGAACCATCGCCTTTACCATCTTTCGGAAGAGAGCAATCGGCTGAAGGATGAGTTCTTGGCGACGCTGTCACACGAACTGCGCACGCCGATGACGGCCATTTTTGGCTGGATGCACCTGCTGCGTGCTGGCACCCTCGATACGGAACAGGCCGCGCGCGCGCTCGATGCGATCTATCGCAACGCGCAGGCGCAGATGCGTCTGATCGAAGACTTGCTCGATGTGTCGCGCATCATCACGGGCAAGTTCCAGTTCGACGTGATGCCAACCGATCTCGTGCCGGTCATCGAATCGGCGCTCGATTCCGTCCGTCCGGCAGCAGAAGCCAAACGCATCACCATCAACACGCAACTGGAACGCAATGCCGGTCCGATCATGGGCAACCCCGATCGCTTGCGCCAAGCCGTCTGGAACCTGTTGTCGAACGCAGTGAAATTCACGCCGCGCGGTGGAATCGTCAGCGTTACGCTGCGGCGCGTCGATTCTCACGTCGAAATTCGCGTCAGCGACACGGGCGAAGGCATCAGCCCGGACTTTCTGCCGTTCGTCTTCGACCGCTTTCGGCAGGCGGACGGCACTTCGACCCGGCGGCAGGGCGGACTCGGCTTGGGGCTTTCCATCGTCCGCCACATCGTCGAGCTGCAC
>CAKZOF010000511.1 GCA_937135995.1 uncultured Pyrinomonas sp. | reverse complement strand
CATCGTGTCGGCCAACATGCCCGAGGACAACCGTATCGGGTCGGTGGGATTGCCGTTCCCCGGCGTCGAGGTGCGCATCGCCGAAGACGGCGAGATCTTGGTCCGCAGCCCGAGCGTGATGTGCGGTTACTACCGCCGGCCCGAAGAGACACAGGCCGTGTTCACCGAGGATGGTTGGTTCCGGACGGGCGACGTCGGACGCTTGGACGAGCGCGGACGGCTGTACATCACGGATCGGAAGAAAGAGCTGTTCAAACTCTCCAACGGTAAGTACATCGCTCCGCAGCTCATCGAGAGTTTGATCAAACGCAGTCCGCTGGTCAATCAGGTGGTGGTCGTCGGGACGGGACAGAAGTTTCCGGTGGCCCTAGTTGTGCCGGAGTGGGAAGCTCTGGCCGAAGCCATGTCGGCAGAAGACGCGCGTCCGCCCGAAACGCGCGCGGACTGGAGCCGCGATCCGGTCGCTACGCGCCTCGTGCAGCAAGAGGTGGCACGGTGGACGGCGGAATTGAACGAGCACGAACGCGTACGCCGCGCTGCCATCATCCCGGAAGAGTTCTCCGTCGAGAACGGGGAGTTGACGCCGACGCTCAAGATACGTCGGCGCACCATCGAAGAGCGATACGCTTCGGTGATCGCGGAGCTTTACGCTTAAGAGCGGGCGTTCCTCGCGGCGAAGCCGGGAAAAGCACAAAACAAGCGGGGGAGGCGCACGGCGTTACGCTTGAAAGCGGTACGTTGAAGCAGTTTGGCGCTCATCGCTCTGCGCTCTTCCTGGGGCGCACGGCGTTACGCTTAAGAGCGGTGCGTGAAGAGTCGCGCGCGGGCGGACGTTTCTCGACGTGGCGCGCGCTCGCGCGTCCTGTTGCTCTATCTTGGTCGGCGATTCGCCGTCAGGCTTCCATGGTGAGCAGCGCCTCTTGCTCTCTCGGCCCGCCAAAAGATGGGTGTTGAACGTCGAGCGGCGGGCGCAACTTTCTCTCCGCGTAGATGCGCAAGAAAAAGGGGATTTCGCTTTGCGGGCAATCGTCTTCGGTTTCCGTTCGTCCGAAGTGAGCGAGCAGTTGAATTTCAGCCCCACAAAAATCGCAAGCTGCTAGGTGTCGTGCCACATCCTCTTGTTCCTCGGCTGGAAGCGCCGAAGCAAGATAAAGAAGCACGGTCTCGGTCGAAGGGCAGTTCCGCTGTTTGCAGAACATGACCGTGTTCGATGAGCGCATAAATGTCCGTCTCCCCCAAATCCCCAAGTCAAACTTCAAATCGCGGAACGCTGACCGCATTGTGCGGCAATGCCGAGGCGCAAAAACTTGTGCATCGCGCGCAGCCGACGTGCGTGACCAACAAAAGGGGGCAAGGTAATTAAGCCGCAAAGTCGGTTGGGCGCCTCGTTCCGTCAAAGAGAAGAAAAAGTCAATGGTCTAGCCATTCCAACAAAAAGAGGCGCGCGACAGAGGGAAACTTTGCAAAAGGCTTGCAACTGTCCATCTTTTTTCTCGAGCCATCGAGACGCAAACCACTTCCGCGGTCTGATCCGTAAGGTAATGTTGCGACGACGCAAACGGAGTTTTGCCATGTGGCAGACTTGTTTGCTTGTTTGTCCAACGCTTTTTCGAGAGGTCGTCTCCACGCGGGCGGCGCTCAACGCTCTTGTCGGGGGATCACGCTCGCGGCCGCTAGGCCCGAGGGCCGAGTGACCGGACGGCCGAAAATGGGGTACGGTCCGGAAAACTGTAAAAAGATCTTGCTCATTTTCGGATTTATTGCTAACATCATTCCCGTCGTCAGGGCCCGCGCCCTCTCGACTTGCCAACATGGATGGTCGTGCCTTTCCCCTTTGTGGCCGTCCGGCGCGGACCTTGAAGAAAAAAGTACTGGACCTTTGAGGTCGCAGAGCACTAGCTCTCCCCAAGTCGAGATCTCTCGGTGCTTGCGGTCCGAGAGCGAAATCGTTGTAGATGATTTTGATCGCGATCTTTGCTCTGACATCTGGCATCTGATTCGACGAGGGTTAAAAGAGCGCACAGGAAACGACGAACGAACGCCTCGTTGCTGACCTCTCAGGCGGACTCAGCTTCGACGCACGCCATCTTTGGCTCGGCTGCGGTCAAGCGGGGTGCCGTCCATGCCAACGGAGCCTTCTTGCGAGGAACTTTCACTGTCAATATGGCTGTCACATCCACCGAACAGAACAACCACGCCGAGAACTCCGCCGCTTGCAACATGGAGCGTGACGCGAGCGCTCGCCAACCGGGCCGGTGGCGCGACTGGTTGGAGCGTTCCGATGTCGGTCGATTATGGACTGAGCTGCACCGTATCGTTTGCCACCATCCATTGGTGCGCGCTTCGCAAAGCGCCGGTCTGCTCATGGAAGGTGAAGGGAGATCGAGCGCCTACAACGATCTAACTCAAGAATTGTTCGTCGCTTTGTTGAGCAAGGGGCGCTTTCAGCACTACCTCGACACAGGCATGACCGACGCCGAGATCGAATGCGAGATCGGCCAGATCGAATTGACCAACATTTTGACGGCCGAATTGCGCAAGCGCCATCCTGAGTCCTATCGGCTGGCCCGGCGCATTTCGACCATCGTGCAGTCGAGTTCCAACTTCCGGCGGTTCGACGGCGGCGGCGATGACTCTTACCGTCGGCTGAGCGATCGCGTTTATGGTTTGAGCGAATGGCCCGACGACAAACCGCGCCGTCCGACCCACGAGTTGGAGCATCGTGTGCAGATGGTGCCCGTGCGGCAGCGCGATACGCGTATGGTCGGGTGTACGGGCGACGCGCAAATCATCATCAACAATTCGGACCTCGAAGATTTGATCATCTCGGTGCTCGAAGCCGTGGATTCGCCGGTGGACGTGCGCACGCTGCGCAGCTTGGTGCTTTCGCGGTTGCCCGTGATGGACATCTACCTTGTGCCGTTGAGCGGCGACGATGCGGAAGACGGTCGCCCCTCTCCTGAACCGGTGGACGGGCGCGACAACCCGGAACAAGGATTGTTGCGGCGCGAGGCCGAGCGCGAAGCCGCAGGCTACGTCGATCGATTCCTCGCAAACCTTTACCACGCCGTGCGCGGCAAGAGCAAACAGTACAACCGCATTCTCGGCGTCTTGTGGTACTGCTATTTGAGTCCCGAACACATGACGCAGCTACAGGCGGCGGCGCGACTCGGCGTCTCCGATTCACTCGTCTCCGACTATCGCAAACGGATCGAACAGCAGTTGCGTGCCCTCGCTTTCACCGAGATCGAAGAGGCGCGCCGGTTCGAAATGGCCCTGCGCGAGCGCGTGCGCGCCCTCGTCGAAGAGGGCGCGGCGGTCTGACCGTTCAACACCCAGCCGCACCACGCTCCGATGCCGCGCTCGAACGCGCTGGGCGGTCTGGGGTTGGGAAAAGGGGACGGAATCGCCGGCGTTTCGGAAGCGCAACGAGGCCGTTTGCGGTAAACTAGCTTTGTCGGAGAGTGTGCCGAAAGGTCGCGCTCGAATGAAGGGTTCAACGCGCGCTTGTGGCGCGACGGATGCTCGTCGCCTGCGGCGCAAAGCTTAGTCACATCGTCCGTCACGGTGGACGGAGCTTTTTGGAGAGCGCGTCCCTTTCGGCATTTACTCAAACGTTCTGGCGACTGCCGGAAAGGGGCCTCGATATGCGCGGACGCGACCGACAACGCTTTAGCCCAGTGGTCGAATACGAGACCGTCACTCCGGCGGGGACGCCATCTTCTAGCGTGGAAGACGATTGGACGGCGAACGAGACGTTTCACGCTGCGCCCGAAAGCGTCTCGGCTGCTAGCAGCGCTCAGCGCGAGGGGCTAAATCGGGAGTTGAACCGGAAGGCCGCTGAAAAAGGGCGAAGCCGTGCCGGGTGGGCGGTGGAAGCAGAAGAGTGGCTTGCGCGGCGCGGCCACGCGATTAGTTACATCGGGCTCTTTCTCTTCACTGCTGTCCTCTATTTTCGCCCCTATGAATGGATCCCGGCTTTTGCGCCGCTGACCTCGCTCGCCTTCTGGCTGGCGCTCTTCACGCTGGTCGTCTTCGTTCCGACGCAATTCGCGCTCGAAGGGAATCTGACGGCGCGTCCGCGCGAAGTCAACTTTCTGCTCCTCTTCTGCCTGTGGGCGCTTCTGGGGATGCCACTGGCCATCAATCCGGGCGAGGCTTGGGCGGCCTTCAGCGACTCCTTCATCAAAGTCGTCCTGATGTTCATCGTCTTGGTCAACGTGGTGCGCACCGAACGACGACTCAAAGGTTTGATGTGGTTATCGCTCGGTGTCGGCGTCTTTTTGAGCTACCACGCGATCAACGATTTTCAGAGCGGGAATTTGACGGTGGAAGGTTACCGCGTTCAGGGCGCGCTCGGCGGCATGTTCGGCAACCCGAACGACATGGCGCTTCATCTGGTGATGATGATCCCTATTGCCGTCGCGCTCTTTTTCGGCACGCGCAACCCCGTCCGCAAAATCCTCTATGCCGCGTGCGCCGCGTTGATGACGGTCGGCATGGTCGTCACCTACTCGCGCGGCGCCTTTTTAGGATTTATCGTCTCCTTTTTGGTCTTGATGTGGAAGCTCGGGCGACGCCAACGCTTCAGCGTGATGGCCGTTGCCCTGTTGGTTTTGCTGCTCTTTTTGATCTTCGCGCCGGGCAACTACGGTCTCAGGTTGCTGTCGATCTTCATCCCTGGCCTCGATCCCGTCGGATCGGCCACTACGCGCAAGGAGGTGTTTTGGCGCTCGCTTTTCGTCGCGCTGCGCAACCCGATCTTTGGCGTCGGAATGGATAACTTTCACATCGTTTCGATCAGGGAGTTGGTGAGCCACAACGCTTACACTCAAGTTGCGGCCGAACTAGGATTCCCGGCGCTCTTCTTCTACGTCGGGTTGATCGTTTCGCCGCTCAAGCGTTTGTGGCAGATCGAACGCGCGACGTTCGAAGATCGCCGCACGTCGCGCTTCTACTATCTTTCGGTCGCGCTTCAAGCGAGCATCGTCGCTTACATGGTGAGCAGTTTCTTCGGGTCGGTCGCCTATCAATGGTACATCTACTACGTCGTCGGCTACGCCATCGCGCTCCGGCGCATCTATGCCCTTTCGTCCGAGGCAGAAGCCGAGCAAAAGCGCGCGGCACGGGAGAGCGAAAACGAAGAGGGACGAAAGGTCGGCGTGTTGGTTCCGACCTGAGTTCCTGAGCTGAGCGAAGCGCCGATTCGCACTTCAGTCGAATCGGGCGAGGTAGAGGATCAGATGCGTTTCGACGCGATCCTGAGTTGATCTCGAAGGCATGCTCTACGCAGTGGCATCGGTCCTTTTCTGGACGAGCGCAGCAGCGCTCTTTTACACGTACGTCGGCTATCCTCTGCTTTTGTGGGTGATGGGCCGCTGGCGTGCGCGTCCCGTGCGCAAAGGGGTGTATGAGCCGACAGTCAGCGTCATCATCACCGCTTACAACGAGGAGCGCGATCTCGCCGCCAAGCTCGAGAACACGCTCGCCATTGACTACCCGAAAGAGAAGCTCGAGATCATCGTCGCCTCGGACTGTTCGACCGACCGGACAGACGATATCGCGCGCTCTTTCGCTCCGCAGGGTGTACGTTTGCACCGGCAGGCGGAACGGTTGGGCAAGACGGCGGCGCAGAACGCTGCCGTGGAATTGGCACGCGGCGAGATCATCCTCTTCTCCGATGCGACGACGCTCTACGAGCCAGATGTCCTGCACAAGATGCTGCCGAACTTCGCCGATCCATCGGTCGGTTGCGTCGCCGGGCGATTGATCTACATCGATCCGACTCAGTCGTCGGTCGGTCACGGCGCGCGCTCCTATTGGAGCTACGAGACCTTTCTGAAAGAACGCGAGAGCGCCATCCTCTCGCTCATCGGTTGTTCGGGTTGTCTGTACGCCGTGCGCCGCTCGGCCTACGTGCCGCTCTATCCGGAAGCTTGCAGCGATTTCATCATCGCGACGAAGATGGTCGAGCAGGGCTTGCGCGCTGTGTACGAGCCGGAAGCGGTCGCCATCGAGGAGACGAACAAGCGGAGCGATCGCGAATTCAGGATGCGCGTGCGCGTGATCACGCAGACGATCTCGGATCTATGGCACCACCGCGCGATGTTGAACCCGCGGCGCAGCGGCTTCTACGCGATTGAGCTGCTGTCGCACAAGGTTCTGCGGTACCTAGCGCCAGCTTTTCTCTTTTCGATCTTGGTCGCTTCGGCCGTGCTCGCGCCGCGTTCGTCCCTCTACTTCGCAGCCTTCGTCGGACAATCGCTCTTCTACCTTGCCGCGGTCGTCGGTTTTGTTTGCGAGCGCGCCGGCTGGCACAACAGGTTGATCGCGCTACCATACTACTTCGTGCTCGCCAACGCGGCGGTGGTCGCCGCTTTCGTCAAATTCTTGCGCGGCGAGCGATACGCGCGTTGGGAACCGATCCGCGAAGGCGGCGACTTCGCTCTGGCGCGCAAAGGAGGGGAAGGATGAGCGTTGACGTGCGTCGAGGATCGATGGTCCATCCGTCTCCGCTCGTGAGCGTCATCATCCCGGCCTACAACGTCGCTCCGTACATTCAAGAAGCGCTCGCTTCCGTTTTCGCGCAAACATTCGGTGACTATGAGACGATCGTGATAAACGATGCGTCGCCCGATACGCCGGAGCTGGAACGGGCGATCGAACCTTGCATCGAGCGCGTCGTTTACATCAAACACGCGAAGAACGGCGGTCCCGGCGGAGCGCGCAACACCGGATTAAATCACGCGCGCGGCGAGTATATCGGCTTCCTTGATGGAGATGACGCGTGGGAGCCGGAGTTCCTCGACGTGCAGACGGAAGCGCTCATGCTCGATCCGGCGCTCGACATCGTCTGCGCCGACGCGCTTCTTTTCGGCGACTCGCCGCTTGCCGGTAAGACGTTCTTCGAAAGGGTGCCGACGCGCGAACCCGTGACGCTCGAAAGCTTGCTCGGCGTCGAGAGCGTGCTCGTCACTTCCGGCATCCTTGCCAGAAAGAGCGCGCTCGTCAAGGCCGGGGCTTTCGATCCGCAGTTCTATCATTCGGAGGATTTCGATCTATGGGTGCGCGTCGCGCGCCGTGGGGGACGAATAAAGTACACGCGCCGCCAGCTTGCGCGGCACCGCATACATCGAGTGAGTTTGGCTTACGATTCGACGCGCTTGTTCGAAGGGCAAGCGAACGTCTATCGCAAGCTGAAGGTGATCCTGAATCCCGACGAGCGCCTCAGCCGTCTGATCGATGCGCAACTCGAACGTTGTGCGGCGACGGTCGCGCTTGAGCGCGGCAAAAGGGCCTTTGCCAGCGGCGACTATCAGACAGCGGCGGCGGAGATAGAGAGGGCCAACGCTTTCTACCGCAGCCGAAAACTCTCTTGCGTGCTCGCCGGGTTGAGGCTCGCGCCACGCTTGCTCCATGTCCTGTACAGGGCGCGTCAGCGGCTCATGCCGCGGTTCGCAGATGCCTGAATTTTTCGACCCATGCGGGAGCGAAACTACAGAGTGGCGCACATCATGCCTTGGCCGACCGTCGGCGGCACGGAGCAGGCAACGCTGCGCATCGCCGAAGCGGTGCGCCCGTACGGTTTCGAGAGCGTAGCCTTTTGCCCCAGCGAGAAGTCGCCCGTGCACGAGATGTTCGCCGCCGCCGGGTTCGAGACGGTCTCCTACCACCCTGTCGAGCACAGCTACCGACGCGCTTGGCCTTTTCTTCGCTACTCGTGGCAGTTGGCGCGCGAGTTCAGAAGAAGCAAGATCGATCTGGTCCATTGCGCCGACTTGCTCGCCGCATACTACGCCGCACTCGCCGGAAAGATGGCCCGGCTGCCCATTGTGTGCCATATTCGGTGCGCTTTCGACGAGTTGTCGTGGCGTGATCGCAGCTTCCTGTGGCCCATCGACAGCTTTATCTTCGTCTCAAGAGATACGTGGCGAAGATTCGCTCACAAGGTCGATGAACGACGCGGCACGGTCGTCTATGACGGCATAGACTGCGCACGCGCGGACGCGCGAGCGGACGAAGTCAAGCGCGAGTTTGGTATTCCAGACGATCACAAGATCATCGGTATGGTGTCGCGCGTCGCGCCGGCGAAAGACTTCTCAACTCTTGCGAAAGCCGCAGTCAAGGTCATCGCCGAATACGGCAAAGTCACATTTTTGATCGTCGGGGATCATGAGAGCCTGCCTGCTTATCGCGCGCACTATGCGTTGGTCAAAAAGATGCTGAGCGAACAGGGGCTCGATGGCGCGTTCATCTTCACCGGTTTCCGCCGCGACGTTGCTCGCTTGTTGGCCGCGATGGACCTTTTCGTCCTTTCCACACACGGTGAAGGGCTCCCGCTCGTCGTGCTGGAAGCCATGGCGCATGGCAAGCCTGTGATCGCAACTGCCGTCGGCGGTTTGCCGGAGATCGTCAAGGATGGCGTGACAGGCTTGTTACACGCTCACGGCGACGCTGAAACTTTTGCAGAGCAGATGCTCGATCTTTTGCGTGACGATGGCCGCCGGCAGCGGATGGGAGCGGCAGCGCAACGCGAAGTGAGGGAGAGATGGGGCAAAGACCGCTTCGCTCGTGATATGATCGCCGCTTACAGCCGGGCGTTGGGCTTGAAAGATTCAGCTAGGGGCTCTTGCGAGTGCGGCGTTGAGTTGAAGAGAGCGTAGAGGCTTTCAGGGAAGAGGGGTCTGTCGAATGCTTGAATTGGCCGAGGATAAACGACGCATCAAGGTCATCCGCGCGCCGTCGCTTTCGTGGCGCGGCTTGTGGCAAAGCGTCCGCGCGCTCGTCGAATACCGCGATCTGTTCTACACGCTGAGCGCGCATCGGGTGAAGGTCCGTTACAAACAGTCCATGCTCGGCTTCGCCTGGGCCATCGTGCAACCGTTCACCTTGATGTTGATCTACACGCTGATCTTCTCGATCGTCACGCGCATGCCAAGCGAGGGGATGCCATATGCGGTCTTCGCTTACGCCGCGCTGCTTCCGTGGACCAGTTTTTCGAACGCGTTGACGAGCGGCGCCAACTCGCTCGTCAGTCACTCGCACCTTGTGACAAAGGTCTATTTCCCGCGCGAGATCTTGCCGGCGACCTATGTCGTCGCTTCGCTCTTCGACCTGACAGTTGGAGCGAGCGTGCTGGCGGTGATGATGATCTACTACGGGATCGTGCCGACCCTGTTGATCCTTTGGGTCGTGCCCATCGTTGCCGTGCTGGCCGTCTTCATGCTTGGCGTGACGCTGCTGCTCTCGGCGCTTCAAGTCTACTTTCGCGACATCGGCATGGCGATGCCGCTTCTGATGCAACTGTGGCTCTTCGCTTCGCCCGTCGTCTATCCGCTGAGCGCTGTGCCAGCAAGGTTGTATCCCTTTTACGTTCTGAATCCGATGGCTGGGATCGTCGAGAACTTCCGGCGCGTCGTCCTTCAAGGCGCGGCGCCGGATCTTTACGCCTTGATCGTGGCAGCTTTGGTCTCTTTCGCGTTGCTTCCCGTGGCCTATGTTCTCTTCAAACGTTTGGAAGCGACTTTGGCTGATGTGGTTTAATCTCTTTATCGGTCGGTGAGGGGATGATAGATCTTCGTTTCGATAAGGTATCCAAGCGTTACCGCATACGCCACGAAGACGGCACGGTTTCGCGTAACCCGCTCGTTCGGGCGTGGAACCGGTTACGCACGCGGTCGGAAGACTTCTGGGCGCTGCGCGACGTCTCTTTCGAAGTCAAGCGCGGCGAGGCGCTCGGCATCATCGGGCATAACGGCGCTGGAAAGAGCACCATATTGAAGCTTCTATCTAATATAACGACGCCGACTTCAGGCGAGATCACGATCAACGGGCGATTGGCCGCTCTGATCGAAGTCGGCTCGGGGTTCCATCCGGAACTCACCGGGCGCGAGAACATCTTCTTGAGCGGTTCGATCTTGGGGATGAAGCGGCGCGAGATCGAAGCCAAGCTCGATC
>CAKZOF010000510.1 GCA_937135995.1 uncultured Pyrinomonas sp. | reverse complement strand
AGAGCAACAGGGCGAAGAAGAAACGGTGCATCGCGTCTGGTGACCTGCGGCCTTGAGATCGAAAACGCATCGCCGAACCCGCTCGGCAACAGGGCATGTTACTACGAAACGGACAGTCGAGTCACCCGCCGCTCATCGCCCAAGCTCCGCTCGCATGGACCGATCGGGCGTTTGCTTGGCGCCCCGAAACGTTCGTGGTTGGCGCAGCGGGAGATTCTCCCAGTGACCATCGCTCGCGACTTCGCGCTTCGAAGTCCCGGTTCAAACGGGCGTCCTGCTCCGTGGTCGAGCAGAGACGGATAACCTTCCTTGCTGGACCTGAGTGCCTGATCAATAAGAATGCGGGCGCGAGATCGGCGGCGGTGTCGAGAAGGGCTTCCGTGCCGGACGTGAGCGCACGATCAATTCTAGGCGCACGCGCAAAAATTTTCGCCGATCAGGTGCGGCGCTCCTTGATGCTTGTGCATTGGGTGCTGTAATCTCGGGAAGCGAACCATCGAACGCGATCTCGCTTGGAGTGAGCCTCGAACGTGAAGGAGACCCGATGCAGATCGTCACATGCCAGCAGTGCGGCGCGAAGAACCGCGTGGACGAAGCGAAAGCGCAAGCGATGGATCCGACCTGTGGGAAATGCGGAGCCAAACTCGTCGTCGGCCCAGCGAGCGGAGCGAAGCCGATCGAGGTCACCGATCAAACCTTCGCGCGCGAAGTGTTGGGTGCCGACCGTCCCGTGTTGCTCGACTGTTGGGCGCCGTGGTGCGGTCCGTGTCGCATGGTCGCGCCCGTGATGGACCAACTCGCCGCGGAAGCGAACGGGCGTTACATCGTCGCCAAGTTGAACGTGGACGAAAACCCGCAGACGGCGGCGCAACTCGGCATCCAGAGCATTCCGACGTTGCTCATCTTCAAAGGCGGCCGGGTGGTCGATCTGCTCATCGGAGCGCAACCGAAACAGGTCATCGCCGCGCATCTGAACGCCCATCTATGAAGCATCAAGAGAAGGCTCGATCGGGCCGAGATTGTGGTCTTCTCGGCAGCGCGCAGGGAATCTGACCGCACTGATCGAACTCCCTTCGACGACTGTTTTCGGGTTCGAGAACCGACCAAAGAGGCCATAAGCGATTCTGAACCACGGCGCAGAAAATCTGATGAATCTTTGGGCGTCTGCTCGTTGACAGCACTCGCCTGCCGCCATAACCTTTCGCTCGCTATCTGACTTGGTCGATCGAGAAACATGAGGAGGGCTGCCGAATGGTCTCGTTGCGGAAGGTCTTGTGCGTTGGTGTCTTCGTCTCGCTGCTGAGCGTCGTTGTCGCCGCACAATCGGCGCGGCGCGAGTACCGCGCGTTTTGGGTCGATACGTTCAACACCCCGCTTAACAATCAAACGGACGTCGCACGGGTCGTTGACAACGCGAAAGCGGCTAAGGCCAATGCCATTTTCGCGCAGGTAAGAAGGCGCGGCGATTCGTGGTATTTGAATTCGCTGGAACCGCTGGCGGATCGCACGCCGATCGCTCCCGGGTTCGATCCGCTTCGCGCGTTGATCGATCTGGCGCATGCCAACGGCATCGAAGTGCACGCTTTCGTCATCGTCAACGCCATCTGGAATCGTGATCCGCGATTGTTCCCGCCGGAGAGCGCAAGACACGTCTTCAACTTGCACGGCGGTTATGACCGCGGCACGAACACCATCGTCGTCGGGCCGAACAACTGGCTGACGCGCACGTTGATCCCGGATGGAACCGGCGGCATAAGCTATCAGGGGCATCGCTTCGGCGCCGACTTCTGGATGGAGCCGGGCCATCCCGAAGCCGCTGCTTATACCGTCGATGTTCTCATGCACTTGGTGCGGAATTACGACATAGACGGTTTGCATCTGGATCGCATCCGCTATCCGGACATCTCGGTTGGCGGGCAGACGCCTTCCACCGGAGCGAGCGTCGGTTACAACGTCGTGAACGTCGCCCGGTTCCAGCGTCGCTTCGGCATCCCTGAAGGATCGCCGCCGCCTGCGCCAAGCGATCCGCAGTGGAGCCAGTGGCGGCGCGATCAAGTGACGAATCTGGTTCGGCGTATATACCTGAATGCCATCGCCATCAAGCCTCGCTTGAAAGTCTCGGCGGCGCTGATCGCTTACGGATCTGGACCGGCCAGCGAAGCCGCTTGGACTTCGGCAGAGGCCTACTGGCGTGTGTATCAAGATTGGCGCGCGTGGACCGAGGAGGGAATCCTCGACATCGCGATCCCGATGAACTACAAGCGCGAGCATACGGCGAGCGAGCGCGCGATGTTCGATCGGTGGAGCGAGTGGACCAAAGATCACCAGTACAATCGCACGGCGCTCATCGGGCTGGGCGCATATCTGAACGCTATCGAAGGCACTTTGCGGCAAACGCGGCGCGCTTTCATGCCGTCAGCGGCTGGCAATCGGGTGAGCGGTGTGAATTTCTACGCGATGGCCAACACCAACGCCGCCGTCGCCAATAATCCTTTCTCCATTCCACCGGGACAGAACACGCCCGTTCGTCCGTTCGCCGAGTTCGCTTCCGGCTTAGTTACGGGGCGCTCGACCGACGGCACTCGGCTCTACGAAGACCCGGCGGTCAATCCGACGCCGCTCTTCAGCGAACCGGCCGCCGTGCCAGATCTAGCATGGAAGAGCGATCCGCAGGTGGGCCATCTCAAAGGCTTCATCAAAGACGAGGCGGGCACCGCAGTTGATGCGGGCGATGTCGCCATCACGCGCATCGGAGGATTCGCTGGCAGCGGGCGCACAGAAGTCCGCACGGCAACAGACGGGGGAGGGTTCTACGGCGGAGTGGATCTCGCTCCGGGAACCTACCGCGTTACCGTCACGCCCGTCGGGCAAGCGCCCTACACGTCCGCATGCACCGTGGAAGTTGAGCGCGGACAAGTGGCGACGTTCGACATACGCATCGATCGCGATGCGCCGGTGGCCACAATCTCCGTCGATCCGCAAATCATCTGGCCGCCCAACAACAGAACAGTGACGGTCACGGTCGCCGGCAGCGCGGAAGATGCGGTCACGGGCATCGCTTCCGTAACTTTCCGCGTGTTGGACGAGTACGGTCGCGTTCAACCGGCAGTGGAACCCATCGTCGCAGGGGGAGAGACGAGCGTGCAGTGGACGCGCTCGATTAATCTCGAAGCCGCACGGGATGGTCGGGATCGTGATGGCCGCGTTTACACCATCGAAGCGACGATCAAGGATCGCGCTTGCAACGTCAGAACGGTCAGCGCTCAAGTAGTGGTGCCGCACGATCAGCGGCGGTAGAAGCGAGCTTCCGTAGCGAGCAACGATGGATGGGGCAACGCCCTGTCTATTGTTGCTCGTTGCGACGAGCCTGGCCATCGCTCGGTGTCGGGTGGCGGGCTTTCGAGAACAGGGCAACGCGCGTTGCCCTGTTCGCAACGCCGAGACCGCTTCGCGACGCTCCGTCGATCCCGGCGCGGTCAACGTGAAAGAGCGCGAAAGGCTCGGCGCATACAGAATGAACTTGAAAGCGTGCCTGTAGTCTAAAGCGGCGGCGTGGCGCTTTCTTGTCGGTCAGCGAATTTGCCGCGGCGCTTCTTCGGCTCCGGTGCTTCTCCTTCGGTCTTTTGCTCTGTTGCTCTCTTCTCATCGGAGTTGACGGATTGATCGGCGTTGGGAGCTTTCGGTCGTTCCTCAGCGGTCTTCGCCGGTTCCGGAGCGACGTTCGGTGCCCTCTGTTCTTCGCCATCTTGGCGCGTCGTGCCCTCTTCCGTTTGCTTGGTCGCTTCGCGCGCGGGCGCTTCACCGGTTTTGCCCAACGCCTCTTGACCGGACCGCGTTTCAACTTTGGGCTCTTCTTGCGCCGCGCTGCCGACAGCGGCGCCGTCCAAAGGTCTCTCTCCGCTGCCGACCGCGTTGCTTGGCGTGCCGTTGACGACCGGACTTAGCGGCGCGCGGCCGATGCGGTCATCAAGACCATCGAGCGTACCGTTGAGTCTTCTGTAGAGCGATTCGATGATGGCCCGTCGCGCCGGGTCGGGCGGGCCGCTGCGGTAGCTGGCGATGTATGTCGCCAGCGCTTCTTGCCCGTTGCCGCTCGCCTCCAGCGCAGCCCCCAGATGCCACAAGGCCGTGCGCCACCACGCGCTCTTTTCCGGCAACACGGCGGTGGCACGCCGCAGCCGCTGCACGGCCTCTTCCGCCTTTCCTTGGTTGAAGAGCGCCCAACCAATGGCATCTTCGATGCGTCCGCGCAGCGTGTTGGAGAGGATGAGCGGCGGAAGTTGCGGTATTGCGGGCGTCGCGCCGACGGCGATGGCACGCGCGCGCACGTCGCGCAGTTCATCGGCCAACAGGGCGACGTGCGCAATGGGTGAACGAAGCGCTGCTTCGACGTCGCCCGTCGCCTGTTCGGCCATCTCCAACGCCAGATCGTGGGCCAGACCACGACCGAGCAAGCGCGTCGCCACGTACAGCCGACGAAAAGCGCGTAGATCATCCGCGCCTTCCGTGAAGGTCTCGGCAGCGCGTCGGAGTTCGGCTTCCGATCCTGCGCCGAGCGCTTCTTGAAAAGCCAATAGCCCTTTGAGCATCGTGGCGTTTTCGCTCACGTCTGCCATGCGCTTTTGGAACAATCCGGCGCGAACTTCGGGCGCGAGAAGCTCGGTGAAGCTCGCCGCGCGGGCCGGAATGCGTCCGGCAAGGCGTGTTTCTACTTGGCCGTCAACGAGCTTGAAGGATCGGGCGAGTTCGACGGCGGCTTCTTCGTACAGTCCTGCCGCAGCGAGCGCGGTGGCGAGTTCGTAATCAAGCGTCGGGAAGTTGCCATACTGTCGAGCGAAGCGCAACGCGCGTTCGGCTTCGAGCGGGCGCCGTTGCAGGACGAGCGCACGCGCCAGCGCGATCTGCGCCCACGTGTAACGCGGCTCGATTTCGATGGCACGTTGGGCCAGTTCAATGGCGCGCGCCGCTTCGCCGTTGGCTGCGTACCAATATGCCGCGCCAGCAAGGAGCGCAAGATTGCGCGCTTCTTCACCGAGGGCCGCTTCCATTTCGCGCTCCGCTTGATCGCGCTTGCCCATCTCGAATAGAGAGAGCACCAGTCCGGCGCGGGCTGCAGCATCGCGGCCGTTTTCGGCGAGCAGTGCACGATAGAGGGCCAACGCTTCTTCCGGCTTGCCGGTTGCGCGCAGCATGTCGGCCAGACTGCGCTTCGCGTTGCGACTCCCGTCGATTTCGACGGCGCGACGGTAAGCGGCCACGGCATCTTCTAGGCGAAGCTGGAGCCTTCGCGCTGCGCCGAGCGCTTGATAACCGGCGCTCATGGTCGGCGCGAGTTCGATGGCCCGTTCGGCGACGCGCGCACCGTCGTCTGCGCTCTCCACGCTCAGGTAAAAAGCCGCGACGGTCAGCAGTTTGGTAGGCGCTGCGGTGAACTTCGTTTCGATGCGCCGTGCCGCTTCCACGGCTTCGCTCCGTCGCGCGCGGGCGAACAACAGCGGCGGAATCTGCGCGATGGTCTCGAGAAAGATTTCGTCCGTGATCTCTTCGGGCGCCACTTCGATAGCGCGTCCGAGCGCGGCGATGCCTTCCGCCGCGTTGGAGTCGAGCCGCGCGCGCCCGTGTTCGATGTAAGCGCGCATCAACTGAGTACGCGCCTCGCGGACAAGCGCCGGAGAAGCGGCGTCGCCCCGTTCGACAATCTCGCGCAGCCGTGCGATGCGTTCTTCGGGCGGCAGCGACAGGATCGGCGCAAGATCTTCAGCGCGACCTCGGGAAGCAAGCCGTTCTTCGCTCGTCAAAGAGCTTCGTTCTCCCTCTTGTTTCGGCGCGTCGCGCGGTTCGGTCGGTGGCGGGGTGGCAGCGCGTCTTTGTCCCTTTTGTTGCGCCAGCGCACCGGAGGAAACGAGCAGCAGCGCGAGAAGGAGCGAAAAGAACCTTGGATGCGTCATCGTCCTTGCCCCCGTGGATGAAACTTTCAGCGCGATTCGGCACGCATAGCTTCCAGCAACACGCGCCCCGTGACGCTGCTCGGCGGCTGCACGCCGAGCAACGTCGCCAGCGTCGGCGCGATGTCGGCGGGCGTGGCCGCTTGGTGATATTTGCCGGGAGCGATGCCCGGCCCCATGATGATCAGCGGCACGTGCGTGTCGTACGAGTAAGGCGCGCCGTGCGTCGTTCCCGCCGGAAACTCCGAAAGGAACTTGAACGGTTCGTAAACGAGAACCAGCTCGCCGCTGCGTCGCGGGTGAAAGCCGTGATAGACGCGCCGCGCGATCGGATCCGCCGGGGAGATGCCGAACGTTTCGAGTTGTGTGCGCGTGAAGCAGCGAACGACGCCTGGGATGGTGAGCGCTGCTTCGGCTGCCGTCCGTTCGACTTCTGCGCGGTCGAGTCCATCGCGGCGCAACGCGGCGAGATTGAAATAGATGTTGCCGTTGGAGAACGATTGGATGTAATCATCGACGCGCGCCTCGTTCGTTCCGCGCCCGTAGCGAGCGCGCAGCGCACTGCGGATCGCGTTCAGCACGTCGTCGCGTTTAACGCGCCCGCCGAGCAGGTTGAGCGATGCGGCATGTTCCGGTACGGGCGCGACGCCATGATCCGAAGTGAAGACCACCAGCGTGCGCCGCAATCCAACGCGCGCCTCGACGAAAGCAAGCAACCGTTCAATCGTCCGATCGACGCGCAACGCCATGTCCATCGCCTCGTGACTGTAAGGACCGAACCTGTGCCCCACGTAGTCGTTGGCTGAAAAACTGACCGTCAGTACGTCCGTGTCCTGATCGGCTCCAAGCC
>CAKZOF010000509.1 GCA_937135995.1 uncultured Pyrinomonas sp. | reverse complement strand
ACGCCGAAAAGGGTCTCGACTCCTCTTGGTGGAAGCGCTATCTTCTTCAAATCGCGTAAATCTCTCCTTGTTCGTCGAAGCGGTTTCGAGACGACGCGAGCGCTGCAACGGACAGGGGATGGGCGATGACCAACATAGTGCAACAGATGAAACGCTACTATAGGGCTTGCGCACCTGTCAACACCTCGTCTGCCAACAAAGGCACGCATGAATCGCTGCGGATCTGGCCGCCGGTTTCGCCTCAGCCGGCGGCGGCAAGCGTGCGTTCGGCACGGGCGAGCAGTTCTTCGATGCGCGGCAGGTTCCGTTCCAAACGGACGTAGTTCGGATCGAGCAGGCCGAAGAGTGGCCGTCGTTCAGCCGAGCTTTGCTCCGCTTCGCGCAAGAGCACGCGAGCGAAGGCGCAGACGACCGCAGGGTCGAACTGCGTGCCCATGCCGCGCACAAGCTCGCCGATGACTTCGTCGAACGGAAGCTGCGGGCGATACGGACGCGTTGTCGTCATCGCGTCGAAAGCATCGGCCAAAGCGATGATCTTCGCTCCCAGCGGGATCTCATCTTGGCGCAACCCTTCCGGGTACCCGCTGCCATCAAGCCGTTCGTGATGATAACGCGCCAGCAGTGGGAGATCCGCGTACGGGTGCTTGATGCGCGCTAAGATCTCGTAGCCGGCGATGGTATGCTGCCGTAACTCCGGGACGTCGCAGGCCGAAAACCTCAGCTTGGAGTTCATCACCTCGCGGTCAACGATCAACTTGCCGATGTCGTGCAAATAGCCTGCCACGCGAATACCTTCGATCTCGTCTTCGTCCAACCCGAGAGCGCGCGCGACTGCCGCCGAATAGTAGCCGACTCGTTCCGAGTGGCCGCGCGTGTAAGCGTCTTTGCAATCGATGGCGACGGCAAAAGCGCGCACAGTGTCGTGATAGAGGGCACGCAGGTCGTCGTAGAGCCGGCGATTCTCGCTGGCGCGCTCTTGGACTTCGGCCATCAAATGGTGGTTGTGAATGCCGACGGCGACGTGCCGCGCCATGGCGGCGATGATCTCCCGATCATCTTGGCTGATCGGTTCTTCGGTCGCCTTCTCGCCGACGAGCAGCAGCCCGATCAACTCTCGGCGCACGACGAGCGGCATGAGGAGTTCGAAATTTCCATGGAGCGCGGCGCGCACTGGCGGCAGCGTGCTGGGCGAGAGCCACAAACCGGCGGAAGCAGTAGCGACCAATGCATCGTAGGTGGTCGCATCGAGTTCTTCATCGGGAAGCGGCAACTGCACGCCGCGCGCGGCGACGTATCGCAATCGTTGGGTCTCGGGGTCACGAATGCCGAGCGCGCCGCGTCGAATGGCGAGCGTTCCCAGGACGATGTAGAGGCTGGCGCGCGCCACCTCTCCGAAGTCGCGCGCTTCGGATAGTTCCTGCCCCAAGTCCGCCAGCGCAGCGAACGAGTGAAGCAGACGATGGGTCCTGTCCAATTCGGCTCTCCTCGACGATCAGCAATCCAGCGGCCAGCCGGGCCGCAGCGGTGCGTCTAGGCTCTCTTCGGACATGGAGACGTAACGTGTCAAACCGAGCATCTCGAAAAGCGCGGCCGTCTGCACGTTGACGGCGGAGAAGACGACGCGCGCGCCCGCTTGTTGTGCCGCTTCGATGATGCCGAGCAAGATGGCGATGCCGATGCTGTTGACCATTTCCGTCTCGCGAAAATCGACGACGAGCAAGCGGCAGCCGGCCTCCAAACGAAGTCGACACTCGCGTTCGATCCGCTCCCCGCTCAACTTATTGAGGTAGCTTCCGGCGCGAACCACCGTCTTTTCGGACACGTTTCGCGGTTGCTCCTCCATCGCCGTAAGTCCCCCCTTCTTACGAAGATGTTCACGGACGTTTGTACTTCGTCATGCGGAGCCGAGTCCCATCATCGACACG
>CAKZOF010000508.1 GCA_937135995.1 uncultured Pyrinomonas sp. | reverse complement strand
AGACGACCTCGCCATGCTTGCGCTTGGAGAGTTTCGCTTTGTTCGGTGCTAGGATCAGCGGCAAATGGGCGAATTGCGGCACGGGCGCGCCGAGCGCGCGATAGATCAGGATCTGCTTGTGCGTGTTGGTCAGGTGGTCCTGTCCGCGAATGACGTGCGTAATGCCCATCTCGATGTCATCGCACACGACCGACAGGTTGTAGAGCGGATGGCCATCCGAACGGACGAGCACGAGATCCTCGATCTCGGCGTACTCGCGCTCCTGTTTGCCGTAGACGATGTCGTAGAATTCCGAACGTCCTTCGCGCGGCACTTTCAAACGGATGGCGAACGGCTCGCCGGCCGCTGCGCGCCGGTCCGATTCTTCGCGCGGAAGATCGCGGTAAGGGTTGACCTTGGATTCAGCTCCGGCTGCTGCGCGACGGGCGCGTTCGGCGATCTCCTGTTTGACGTTCACATCCGATCGCTCTTCGCGCGGCGTGAAATCCCTGTAGGCTTTACCCTCTTCGAGCAGACGGCGAGCGGCAGCGCGGTGCTTCTCCGCGTTCGCTGACTGAAAGACGACATCTTCGTCGTAGTCCAAACCGAGCCACGCGAGACCCTCGAAGATCGAACGAGTCGATTCTTCGGTGGAACGCTGTAGGTCTGTATCCTCGATGCGCAGCAGGAATTTCCCGCCGTGCTTGCGCGCAAAGAGCCAGTTGTAAAGCGCCGTGCGCGCCGCGCCGATATGCAAGTACCCAGTCGGAGACGGAGCGAAACGTACCCTCACGCTCATTCTGATCCCTAACCTTTCGTTCAACTTTCGATCTTTGAATTCTAACTGGAGTGCGCGAACAAACGAAAGCCAACAGATCCGGCCACGCCATCTCAGCTGGCCAATTTTCAAGATTGATTCGCGCTGTTGGTCCGAAGATGAGATTCAGCGCGGCTGCATGATTCAATCGGATCAGCCCTCACGCGCTCGGCCCTAACTTTCGCCCTAATTCATCGAGCTTGCGTTCCAACCGATCGAAGCGTTCGAGCAACTCCGCATGTTGTCTTTCGATGAGACGCGGCTGCTTTCCCTGGATGAAGAAGGTGCCGCCCGGCTCTAGCACGCAGCGCTCGATCTCATCAAGGCTGGCGAAGCCTTGACGGTGGGCCACCGCCAACAGTTCGGATTCGGTCATCAACTCTTTAGCCAGCCCTTCTGGCACCAAACGTCCGTTTTCGATCAGCACGGTCGGTTCGCCCTCAAGCAACTGGTCCAACCGACGATGTTTGAAAACGAGTCTCACGACCAAGTAGTTGATCCCGAGGAGCGAGAAAGCACCAATGATGCCGCCAGTGACGGAGTTGTCGTCGCCGATGATGGCGTTCTGCACGGTGTTCGAAAGCGATAAGAGGACGACGAGATCGAACGGGTTGAGTTGCGCTAGCTCACGTTTGCCGAAGATGCGCAAAAAGATGATGAGCGAAACGTAGACGATCACCGGGCGCAACACTTTCTCCGCGACCGGCAAACCGAGATGAAACATGTCGCGCCAGATCGTCCCGCCCCATGCTGGTACCATGCAGACGGTCATGTGTGTCGGTCGAAAAGAGCACAAACGAAATTGGGCCGCCCGACGATGGAGCAGCCCATTTGAAAAATCTTCTGGCGGAGGTGGCAGGATTCGAACCTGCGAAGGGCTTTTGACCCTTAACGGTTTAGCAAACCGCCGCCTTAAGCCTCTCGGCCACACCTCCGCACCCTTGGGATTGAAGGGCAAGGTGTTATTTTAGTTTGCGCGCGCCGATTGTCAAGGCGCACGCGCAGAGGCAACGGGCATTGCGCCTGTTCCGGCCTCGCCGCTACCGGCAGGTTCTGCGCGAATGATAAGATCGCACCGAAGCGGGCGTTGTTCGCGCGCGCTCGGGCCCGAACATGCAGCGGCGAGATTTTCTCAAAGGTTTGACGGCGGCGATGCTGACAGGGCTGGCGGCCTCTTCCGCTTATGCACAATTCGTCGAGCCTTTCGCCTACGAAGTGACGCAGACCGAAATCGTCATCGGCGGACTCCCCGACAGTTTCGACGGGTTTCGCATCGTGCAGGTCACGGACCTCCACGTCTCGGTCGACGGCGGCACGCGGATGCGCGCCCTCCACGAAGGAGGCGTCGCGACTCCGCCCGGAGTCCACCTCACCGGCCCCATCGACGCGGAGCAGCTCCG
>CAKZOF010000507.1 GCA_937135995.1 uncultured Pyrinomonas sp. | reverse complement strand
AAAGCGCGGCGATGCCCTCGTCATCCGTCTGCTCCAGATGATCGGCGGTCGCTGCGCCGAGTTCGGCGGCGAGTTTCGCTCCACCGTTGTTGCTGAGTTGGTCGGCATGAAGGCGTAGGCCCAAGCCGTGACCACGAGCGGCGGAGAGCACACGGTGAGTCTCATCGATGGAGAAGACGCCCTCTTCACAAAAAGCGTCGGCGAATCGGGCTAGTCCTTCGCGGGCGACGCGCGGCAGCATCTCGCGGATGACGAGTTCAAGGTAGTCGGCGCGATGAGCGCGATGCTCGTCCGGAATTTCGTGCGCGCCGAGAAAGGTTGGAACCGTGCGCACGCGAGTCTCTTCGCCGAGCCGCCGAACGACGCGCAATATCTTGAGTTCGTCGTCGACGGATAGGCCATAGCCCGATTTCACTTCGACCGTCGTCGTCCCGGTGCGCACAAACCATGCGAGTCGCTGCAAGGCGGCGCGAAAGAGTTCTTCTTCCGTCGCCGCGCGCGTCCGTCGGACGGTGGAGAGTATGCCGCCGCCGTGCGCGGCGATCGCTCGGTAATCGAGGCCAGCAGCGCGGAGTTCGAACTCATCGACGCGCGTCCCGGCGAAGACCGCGTGCGTGTGGGCATCGACGAAGCCAGGAAGCACCACGCGCCCGCCGACGTCGACGACGCGCGTGGCGCTTCTGATGAGAGGTTCGATCTCTTCGCGGCGTCCGACGCGCGCGATGCGCCCGCCGCGGACGAGCATTGCGCCATCAACGATGATAGCGAGTTGCCCGAGTTCGCTGCCGATGCGCGGGCGTGCTGGACCGGCCAGCGTCACCAGTTGCTTGCAGCCGATCACCGCCAGCTCGCGTTCGATCTCTTGCTCCATGCGACTTGAAAGTGGAGCGCGAAGCCGATGTGCGTCGCGCTTCGATCACCTCATGTAACGATCGAGAAAATCGGCCATCTTCGGATAGACGACGAGGCGGTTGGCGAGCTTGGCCACGCCGTGACCTTCGTCATCAAAGAGGATGTATTCGACCGGTTGCCCGCGTTGGCGCAAGGCTTTGACGATCTGCTCGGCCTCCGTGTAGGGGACGCGCGGATCGTTTTTGCCGTGGATGACCATCAACGGTGCGCGAATACGATCGACGCGATTGATCGGCGAGATCGAGCGGAGAAACTCCAGATCGCGTTCGAGCGAACCGTACTCGACCTCGCGCAGTTTGCGCCGGTATCCGGACGTGTTGCGCAGAAAGGTTTCGAAGTTCGCGATGCCGACCGTGTCGACCGCCGCTGCCCAAAGATCTGGGTAGAGCGTGATGGCCGCCAACGTCATGTACCCGCCGTAGCTTCCGCCCATCACGGCGATGCGTTTGGGATCGGCTCCGCCTTGCGTGCGCAACCACTCCACTGCTGCCGCGAGGTCTTTCACCGCATCTTCGCGCCGACGTACGTCGTCCAGATGCGTGTAGGTTTTGCCGTATCCAGTCGAGCCGCGAACGTTGGGTGCGAGAATAGCGTATCCGCGCGCGAGGAAATACTGGTAGATGGCGTTGAAGGTGGGGCGCTCTTGCCCTTCGGGGCCGCCGTGAACGCTGACGATCACCGGCAGACGCCCTTGCGCATTCTGCGGGCGGTAGTACCACGCCGGGATCTCGCGCCCGTCGAAGGTTGTGTAGCGAATCAACTCTGGTTCGACAAAAGAGGATTGGGCCAGTCCGGCGCGCGAACTGTGCGTTAGCTGCCTGAGTTGGCGAGTGCGCAGATCGTAGATCCAGACATCCGGATTGAAGCGCGCGCCGTTGAAGACGAAGGCCAGTTGCGTCGCGTCGCGCGAAAATTCGAGCCCGCTCACCACGCCCTGTCCCGGCAGTTTGATGGGTGCCGCCTTCGGCCCGAGGCGGCCATCGTCGGTCGCTTCGCGGATGTAGAGTTCGCTGTATCCTTCGCGGTTGATCGTGTAGGCGAATAGTCTGCCATCATCGGCGAGCGCCGTCGCATCGACGTCCCACGGAGTGTCGTCGAGCGTCTCGATCTTTCTGGAATCCAGTTCCATGCGCGAAAGTTGATACCATTCGCGCCCATCGTTGTGAGCGAAGATGATCGCGCGTCCGTTGCGGGTGAAGTGGACATCGCCGAATTGTGCTGGCCCGGTGTGTGGCGTCAAATGCGTCGCCTGTTTGGTCGAAAGATCGACGAGGTAGAGGTCGTTGTCCAGACTCAGTTGCTCGTTGCTGCGCGAGACGATAAGACGCTGGCCGTCGAACGACCAAGCCACGGGCGAGTTCGATCCATCTTGTTGGTAAACTAGCTCTTCACGCCCCGCGGCAACGTCCATCACGTAGATGTCGAAGTAGTTCGGGTTGCGCTTGTTCGATGCATAAGCGATCTTGGTCCCATCGTGCGACCAAAGACCGAAATTATGCCGGACTTTGGGCGAGTTCGTCAGCGCGCGAATGCGCGTGCCATCGGGCGCCAGCCAGAACAGTTGCGCGTTTTCGTCTCCGCCGCGCGACTTGCCGAAGACGAGGCCAGAACCGTTCGAAGACCATTCGACGAAATCCACGCGATCTTGGTAAAAAGTCCACTGGTCCGGCCAACCACCTGCCGCCGAGACGGCCCACACCTGCGGCGTGCCCGTGATGTTGGTCAAAAAGGCGACCTTCTGGCCGTCGGGAGAGAAGGTCGGAGAAGTGGCGCTTCGGATGTTCAAGTAGCGTTCGATGGCGGCGACGTCGTCGTTTGTGCCCGCAGCGGTTTGCGCTCCCGTGGGAAGCGCAAGCAGAAGAGCATGAATCAGCAGCGTCGTCGTGATCTTTCGCATGGTGTTCGCTCCAGACGTTCAGGGTTGCAGAAATCTTTTCTCGAAACTCATCCCATCGATCGGTCGTCAGCGCGAAGCCGACGACGTATGATCATGAACGATGCGCCAGCCTTCGGGAAGGCGTCGAAAGACGAGCGTGAACCTTCCGTGCGGCGCGTCCTGCGCTCTCTTCAGTTCCCAGCGACCGACGACAAGCGCCACGTCGTTGCCGAGCAACTCGATTTCAAGCTCGGAAAAAGCGAGTTGTCCCATCTTGGCGCGCGTGTCGTAAGCGCGACGATAACGGTCGAACACCGTTTGCCAGCCGCGCGTAACGCGATCGCCCGAAACGAAAGTCGTCTCTGGCGACCGAGCATAGCCGCGCATGAAAGCCTCGATGTCGCCGCGGTTCCAAGCGGCGACCTGTTGGTCGAGAACAGCGCGAATGGCCGCGCTCTCTGCCTCACCCGATTGGGCGGTGCTGACCCACTGCAGAACGAAAAGAACGAGCAGCACCGAAGCGGCGGCGCGCGCGCGCGCCGCGTGGCGCTTTGGGGACATTACGGTCATCTTTCTTCTCCAAGTCGAAGCTGCTTACGAGTGCGCCATCTCCGCAAGCCAAGAGCGCACATCGGCGCGCATCGCGTCGCTGATCTCGTGGCCTGCGTCGTAGCTTCGTAGTTCGACGCGCGAAGCACGCGCGCTGAGTTTCGTCACATAGTCGCGCACGCGCTCCGGCGGATAGAATTCGTCGCGCGCGCCGCACAGATGAAGAATCGCCGTACGCGATGGGCGGTATTCATCGTTTGTCTCCCAATCACCGGGCAGCCCGCCGCAGATGCAGACTGCGCCGCGTACGAGATCCGTGTGTTTGAAGACGAAGCGATAGATCAGCGCGACTGACTGCGAAAAGCCGAGCAGGAAGATCTTCTTCCCATCGGCCACGCCTTCCGCCACAGCGCGCTCGATCAGGGCGAAGAGCGCGTCGTGATGAAGCGCGATCGATTCAGCGGGGCGAAAGTTGGTCAGCCACCCGAATCCGTAACGGAGCGGTTCACCGGGCGTGCGCGGCTCGCGTATGTGTTGATGCAGCGCTTGCAACGCGGCGATGGCGAACCATGGCGGTGCCATTTCGCTCGCCTCGCGCATCATTTGCTTCTTGTTCCCACCGTAGCCGTGAAGAGCGACCAACAACGGATGTGGCCGGTCGCTATCCGGCGGAACGAGAAGATCGTAATAGAGACGCACTTCGGCGCGCAAAGAACAATCAGCGAGCAAACGCCCGTCGCGATCATCGTCTTGGCGCGCTTCGCGCCGCGCGAGATCGTCTTCGAACTCTCCGATGGCACGTTTGATTCCTGGTCCCTCGAGCTTCATGCTTCTCTCCAGTAGCGCGTTTCAACCGCCAGCGTTGCGGATCTCATGTTCCAAACGGTCTCGCTCAGTGCAAATAGCCACTCGCCTCGTCCTCTTCCGGCGGAGCCACTTCGATCGGCTCTTCTTCGACCTGCCAGATGTCGAACAGTTCGACCGGCACTTCGGTGACGAACCGCGAAGGTCGCTGCAAAACGGTCTGTTGAGCGTAATCGGTCGCCAGCGCCGGGTAGGTGATGTAGAGTTGATCGCGCGCCCGGGTCAGCGCCACGTACCACAGTCTTCGTTCCTCTTCTTCGCCGTCCGTCTCGCGCAACGCGCGCGGACTGGGAAAGCGTCCATCGGCTGCCCAGATGATGAAGACGACGCGCCATTCAAGCCCCTTGGCTTGGTGAATGGAACTAAGCGAAAGCAGTTCATCTTCGTCGCTTCCCATGACGACATCCTCGCCGACCATAGGTTGCGGCGCGTCGTAGCGTTCGGTGGCGATGAGCGCCAGCTCCGACAGGAA
>CAKZOF010000506.1 GCA_937135995.1 uncultured Pyrinomonas sp. | reverse complement strand
GCCTTCGGCGGCATGGAGCTGGAATTCGTGGCGGTGATCGACATCCCGGCCGAGCTCGATCTGTTCGAGCACGCGCTCCGGCTCGGCGCCCGGCAGATCTATCTTGTTGATGACCGGGATCAGCTCGAGATTGTGTTCGATGGCGAGATAGGTGTTCGCCAGCGTTTGCGCCTCCACTCCCTGTGAAGCATCGACGACAAGCAGCGCCCCTTCGCACGCCGAGAGCGAACGCGACACCTCGTAAGAGAAATCGACGTGACCGGGCGTGTCGATCAGGTTGAGCACGTACTCTTGCCCATCGCGCGCGCGATAATGAAGCCGCACGGCATGGGCCTTGATCGTGATGCCGCGCTCGCGTTCAAGATCCATCGCGTCGAGCACCTGCTCGGTCATCTCGCGTTCGCTCAACGCTCCGGTTAGTTCGAGCAAGCGATCGGCCAGCGTCGATTTGCCGTGATCGATGTGCGCAATGATGGAGAAATTTCTTATTCGTTCCGGGTTCATCTCGCTCTTTCGTCTCGGCATCGATCGCCGCTCTGCCCCGGCGGAACGGACGCGCCGCGACTTACATTAAATCGTGATTTTACCTGAGAAAAGGCGGAAGGCGAAATGCCGGCCTCGAGAATCGAACGAAGCATGAGCGCAAGGGAGAAAAGGCTCTCCGTCTTGCATTAGTCGCCGACATGCACTAACTCGTCCTAACTCGCTGCTGGGGCGAATAGGACATGTTCCATTCTGTCCTGAAGATCTTCTCCACCACCTATTTTCCGGGCTCTCCGATCCCGTGACGCAGAACGGCCAGAAAATTGATAGTGATTCTCGCCCTCTTCCAAAACATCATTGTGGCAAGACGAACGCGCAGTCTTCGATCGCTACGAGACCACGGCCGCTGCGCGACCACACACAGTGGTCGAGAACATAGTTTTTGCAATTCTTGTGGTCGAGGTCGATCCTCGCGTTGGAGAGTGTCGAATTTTCGATCAATGACATCTGCCCACTCGAAGCTCCGCCCAGCGGAAGGACCATTGCGTCGTCGCTGACGCCCGATCGTGGGTTAAGGCTCGGCGGTCTGGTTCTTTCGCGCGGCGAGCAAGGCAGCGCCGACCGTGACCGCCTCAAGACCCAATCGTGAGGCGACGATTTCGGTCGTTTCGAAGCACGGTTGGAACGAGCGCCGTCGCGCTTCGCGAATGATGGGATCGAGCAGCAGTTCACCGGCTTCCATGACGATGCCGCCCAAGATGATCCGTTCGACGTTTAGCAGGTTGATGATCGCGGCGATGGCCGTACCGATGTAGCGACCTGTGCGCTCCAGCATCAAGAGCGCGAAATCGTCGCCGTTGCGCGCTTCGCGCGTGATGTCGCTCACCGTGAAATCGCGGTTGATGGCCAGCTTCGAAAGCGACGAAGTGCTGTCGCGAAAGAGACGCTCGTGCGTGCGGCGGACAATATTCGGCGCCGACGCGACCGTTTCCAAGCAGCCGACGTTGCCGCAAGCACATTGGATGCCGTCCGGATCGATCGTAATGTGGCCGAACTCGCCGGCGAAACCGGAAGCTCCGCGCCAGATGTGCCCATCGAAGATGAGCGCGCCGCCGATGCCGTAACCGAGCAAGACGTAGAAGATGCAGCGGCTCCCGCGCCCGGCCCCGGCCACATACTCGCCGTAGGCGGCGGCGTTGGCGTCGTTCTCCAACAGAACCGGCAACCCCGTTGCGCTCTCCAGCTCGGCGTGAAAACCCTCGCGCATCGCCGCCGCCAGATCCGTCGAAAGATAGACCCGCCCGCTTTGCGGATCGACCAATCCGGGAAGACCGACGCCGAGTGCGCTCGCCCGTTGCTCACCGTTCAGCTCGGCGGCCATGCGTGCGATCTGCGCGCCCAAGGCATCTCGTTCGAGCGGTGCTTCCACGCTCCGCAGGACTGTCCCATCGCCAGCAACGAGCGACGCACGCAGGACCGGGCCTGACAGGTCTACTCCGATGGTTCTCTTTTCCGTTGGGACTGGGCCATCCGTGTGCATCGCGGCCCTCCGTAGAGGCTTCTTTTCGCGTGGTGGCGCTCGTCCAACGAACTTTAACAAAGCACTCGAGGGCTGTCAAACTCGGTTCCCGAGAGTGTAGAATGGGCAGCGTTTGAAGCGCCGGCCCGCGGTCGGCGAACGACCTGTTGCGGCACACGGAGGAGCTGGCGCCGCCGAGGACCGAGGCCGTGCGCCGCGCGAAGTTATATGGTATCGTCGGCGGCGTCGAAAGCGAGGGCGCGATGAAGATCTGCACGCTCTTGTTGCCGACGGATTTCAGCGAATGCGCCGAGCGGGCGATCCCATACGCGACGTGGCTGGCGCGCATCGCTGGCAGTCGGATCATCTGCCTGCATGTCATCGAACCGATTGTGCCCGTGGTTGGCTATGCAGGGTTGGTCGAGTCGGTGCCGCTTGCCGACATCAGCGAATCGCTGGAAGAATCGGCGGCGCGCGAACTGCCCAAGCTCACCGAGCGCGATGAGTTCGCCGGTCTCGAGACCGAAGAGCTCATCGTTCACGGCGAAGCGGCGGCCGAGATCGTGCGCGTCGCTAAAGAGAGGCGCGTTGATCTGATCGTCATCTCATCGCACGGGCGCACAGGGTTGGGCAGAATTCTTTTCGGCTCAACCGCCGAAGCGGTTGCACGGCACGCGCCCTGCCCGGTGTTGATCGTCAAGCCGCGTGCCGAGGAGCCAACAACGGAGCGCTCTTGACGCGCAGACGAGGCGCGTCGCCGAACGAGTGGGGCATGGATAGCCAGTTCTTTTTCGATCTAGTCGGGCTCTATGGGCTGTACGCCATTTTCTTCCTCACCATGGTCGAGGGGGACATCACGCTTCTGCTCGCTGGCGTGCTCGCCCATACGGGTTTTTTCGGTGAGTATGGCTTCGCCAAAGTCCTGCTGGTCGGCACGCTCGGCGGCGCGACGAGCGACCTGTTGGCCTACGTTGTCGGACGTGGATTCCACACCAGCGTGCGCGAGTTCCGTTTCTACCGCGCTGCGCAGCCGCGCATCGAGAGGTTAACCGAGCGGTTTGGGCCGTTGTCGATCTTCTTGTCGAAATACATCTACGGGCTGCGCACTGCTTCGTGTGTCTTCTACGGCGTCGGGCGCATGCCGCTCAAACGTTTCGTGCCACTTTCGGTGGCGAGTTGCTTTGCTTGGGTGCTGGTGCTGAGCGGCGCGGGCTATTTCTTCAGCGGCGCGGTGACGAACCTGATCGGCGACTTTCATCAACTCGGCATCGCGTTGCTCGTCATCGTCGCCATCGGTATCCTTGGCTTCTATCTCGCGGAGCGTTACTGGTTGGCGAAAAAGGTCGAAGAGGTCGATCCCGAAACCGTGCACAAGATCGAACAGACGGCGCAGGAGA
>CAKZOF010000505.1 GCA_937135995.1 uncultured Pyrinomonas sp. | reverse complement strand
GGGTGACAAGCTCTTCGACGTGATGATGAGCGTCGGACGTCGCCGTCGCGTCGAGTTTCGCATAGCGCCAAGCCTCTTCAACTTCCTGCCGCGTAAAACCGAGATCGATCAGATCGGCGCGCTGCCCATGATCAGGCTCTTTCGCGAACCACTGCCGCAAGCGGCGCGCGCGCTCAAGCGAACGTTCGACATCGCGCTGTCAGCCCTCATCCTGCTTCTCCTCGCGCCGTTGTGGTTGTTGATCGCCATCCTCATCAAGCTCGATTCGCGCGGTCCTGTGCTCTACAAGCAAGAGCGCGTCGGCATGGACGGGCGCATTTTTCTGTTCTACAAGTTCCGCACAATGCGCGCCGATGCCGACGATCGCATTCATCGCGAGTACCAGCGCAAGCTCATCTCCGGGCAGAACGATGCTAATCTGGGCGATGATGCGCGTCCCATCTACAAACTCCATCGCGATCCGCGCGTGACCCGCGTCGGACGTTGGTTGCGCCGGACCAGTCTGGATGAACTGCCGCAACTGCTCAACGTCTTGCGCGGCGAGATGAGCATCGTCGGGCCGCGTCCGCCTATTCCGTACGAGGTCGAATTCTACGAAGCATGGCATCGCAAACGGCTGGACATGAAGCCCGGCATCACGGGGTTGTGGCAGGTGTCAGGACGCAATCGGCTGACCTTCGATGAAATGGTGCGACTTGATCTCTTCTACATCGAAAACTGGTCGCTCTGGCTCGATCTGAAGATCATCCTGCGCACCTTGCCAGCAATGTTGCGCGGAGAAGGAGCTTATTGATCCGGGCTGCCTTGGGATCGAAGCGGCCAGCGCTTGTCATGAACTACGCGGAACAAGAGAAGCGTCTTCGCCTCTATCGCCTCATCGGCGGCGGCGGCGCAACAGCGCTGCTGGCACTCGATCTATTCGCCATCCATGCCGAGCGTGGGCCGAAGACCGTGGAGAAGATCGCTTTCATCGCGCTCGCTCTTGCGCTCGCCGGTGCGACCTATTACCTGCCCTTCTACTTGAACTTGACGACTGAAGACGAGAAGCGCCTCCGTTGGGCCGTGAAGTTTCGTTGGATCCTGTGCGGCATCGTCGCCGCAGGCGGCGCGCCGTTCGTCGTCGGCGCAACGCACAGGCTCGCATCGACGCTCGCACTCTTCGGCACGGTGGCGGCCATCGCCACGGTTAACGCGTTCGTGCGCGAACTGATCAGGAGACGAACGGATGCTCTCCGCGTCGTCCCCAAGATCTATTTGTTGACCGACGCAGCGCTGGCGATCAGCTGGACGTGGTGGAAGATCGGCTCGATCGCCTTTCTCTCGCTCGCGCTTCAGTGGGCGTCGCTCTGCTACATCGTCACGGCAGAACCGACGCGGGCCGCGTGGAAGCAGGCGCGCCGACGCATCATCGTTTTCGCCATCGCCGCCGTCGCGATGTTGGCGTTGACGATCGTGGCCGAACCCGATCGCGCTCTGTTCGCCGCTGCCGCCGCGCTGATGACGTGCTGGTGCGCGTGCGAACTGCTGGCTGCCTTCACGTTCGACTGGCATGCGAAGGCGCGCGCTGGCGTCGTAGCGGAGATCGCCGCCTTCACGGGCGAGGCGCACGAGCGCGTCTGTCGCCGCCTGCTCGAAGCGAGCGGCGCGCTAGCCGAAAACTGGCGACGCGATCGGCCTTCATCGCCGGAAGAGATCGTCGCTTGGTACCGGCGCAATTCGCGGCTCTACATCTACGATCTCGCCAATTTTCATCTGTACGGCAAGCATGTTCGCTTCACGCTCGAACTGTTGAAACTAGCGCGCGGGCGCGTGCTCGACTACGGTGCTGGCATTGGCGATCTTGCGCTAGAGCTAGCGCGCCGTGGCCATGCAGTGGTCCATTTCGATCTCGACGGCGACGCGCGTTCGTTCGCCATCTGGCGCGCAAAGCGCGAAGGGTTAACCAACGTTGACTTTCCGACGAAAACGGAACGCATCGGCGGCGCGTTCGAAACGATCTACGCGCTCGACGTGTTGGAGCACTTGCCCGACCCGGAAGATACGCTCCGCTTCCTCGTGAGCAAACTCGCGCCTCACGGGCGATTGATCTTGACTGCGCCCTTCGGCGCAACCGACGCGCATCCGATGCATCTAGCGCCCGCGCTCGATGTGCGCCGTTTTCTCGACCAGCGCGGGTTGCGCGAAGCCAAAGGCTGGCGGAGATGGTTCGGACCGGCGATGATCCGCCGCCGCCACGTGATGATTTACCGGCGCACCGATTAAGAGCGCGCTTCTTTTCGTCACATCGAGAGATGATGCAAGCCAACTTTCAAGGGATCGCTTCGGGCACGACGCACGACGAAAGCCGCGCGCGCGCGCTGCTTCACCGGCTGATCATCTTTTGCATCTTCGCGCTGGCGGTGAGCGCGCCACACTCCATCGCCGCGACGCAGTTCTTCTGGGCCACTGGACTCGCCTTGTGGGCGGCGCGGCTCTGCTCGCGGCACGCGCGCCGCGAGTTACACCGCACGCCGCTCGATTACGCGCTGCTTGGTTTTTTCGCGCTCACCGTCGTCTCCTCGTTCTTCTCCTACGAACCGGAGGTTTCCATCGGCAAACTGCGTGGCGCGAGCCTTTTCACCATCGCATACTTGGTAGCGCAAAACGTCCGCACGCCCCACATGGCGCGAAAGCTCGCGCTCGTCGTCATTGCCTCGTGCATGATCAACGTCGGTTACACGTTCATCGAACGCGCGTTGGGACGCGGCGTGAAGATCTACGCGATGCGGGCGGATAGCCCGCTGCGCAGCGCGCGCATTCAAGAAGGCGATACGCTGCTCGCAGTGGATGGACGCACGATACGTGGGATCGAAGACTTAGAGCGTGCGTTGCGGGAACCGACTGCCGCTCCAGCGCGAGTGCAGATCTATCGTTACGAGTGGATTGGAACGCTCGACGTTCCGCGAACTACTCTGAACGGGGGCAGCGCCGAAGAGCGTCTCGGCATCGCTCACTGGGGGCGTGGGCGCGACTGGCGCGCCGCGGGTTTCTACGGACACTACGCGACCTACGCAGAGGTTCTTCAGTTGATCGCGTCGCTTGCGCTCGGCTTGCTAGTCTCTGCGCAGCAGCGGGCGGAAGCGAGGCGCTGGCGACTTCCGCTAGCGTTGGCGTTGGCCGGGCTTCTCGGCGCGCTCTTTCTGACCGTCACGCGCGCGTCGTGGCTCGCCTTTCTGCTGTCTGGCTTCGTCGTGATCGCCGTCGGCACGATGAGCCGTCGCGCGGTGCTCGTGATGCTCGCCGCCGCGTTGTTGATCGCGCCGGTCGGCTTGCGCTTCTTGCAGCAAAAGCGCAACGTCGGCTTTTTCGACCGCCGCGATGGCTCGATCCAGTGGCGGGAAACCGTCTATCGCGAGGGCTTCGATCTGCTCATCAGCCGCCCGCGCCATCTGCTCGTCGGCATCGGCATGGACTCAATCAAACGACACTGGCGCGAATGGGGCTTGTTCGACCAAGGACGCCTCCCCATTGGACACATGCACTCGACGCCGCTACAACTGGCGCTCGAACGCGGCTTGCCGACGCTCGCCGTTTGGCTCGTTCTGATCGCCCTGTACGCGCGTATGTTGTGGCGCCTGTTGCGCGACCGGAAACTCGATGATTGGCGCGACCACGGCATCGTCCTCGGAGCGCTCGGCGGACTCGCAGGCTTCTTCGCCAGCGGGCTGGTCCACTACAACTTGGGCGATTCCGAAGTGGCCATGGTCTTCTACTTGATCATGGGAATCGCGCTTGTGATCGAACGGGAGAGCAGAACGCACCTTGAGCTCAGCGCATCCAATCGTTGAAGAAAGGGGGACGCGGACGATGTTCAAACTTTTCGCGTTGATGGCGATTTTGTTGCTGGGCGATGCCGGAGCACAAAGCTGCTCTTCTACGGAGCGAGTTCGCTCGCTCCGTGACGCGCCAGCGACGCAATCGCCGCCGAAAGGAGAGAAGAAGATGAACGATGAGTTGAAGGTTCTCGCCGAAGGAATGCACAGCGCGGTTGCCGACCCGCTGATCGTCGTCGCGCGCGATGTGCAGACCTATCAAGCGTTGCGCGCTCTGGTCGGCAAGCTGCCGGAGATGAGGGCGGAAGATTTCGATTCGCAAGCCGTGGTGGCCGTCTTTCTCGGCCAACGCATGACGGGCGGATACCGCGTGCGCCTCGAAGCGAACGGCGCGGCGCTGAAGATCAGCGAGGAAGCGCCTCCTCCTGACGCGATGGTGACGCAAGTGTTGACCACGCCGTTCAAAACGGTCGCGATTAAACTCGAGCGCAACGACGCGCTCACGATCGCGGCTGACCGCGCATGGCAGCAGCAGATGCGCCCCTATCGCCTCGATTCGGGCGAGGTGATCGTCTCAGGAGGACTCGCCGGACGCACCGAAACTCACAAGCTTGCGGGCGAGTTGCGCATCATGCGCCATGAAAAGCTCGTGACCATTCTCTTCGACTTGCAAAGCGATCGAGGATACACGATGAAAAGCGCAGCGACCGGGCTCAT
>CAKZOF010000504.1 GCA_937135995.1 uncultured Pyrinomonas sp. | reverse complement strand
TTTCTGGCATCGACGTAAACGACCTCCGAAGTGACTTCAGCGCTCGGCGACCATGCCTTCGGGTAGACGATGAGCGGAATGGTCTGCGGCGAGACGACCTCGGCGGAAAAACTCTTCAACTCCCAACCGCGTCCGAATGGCCCCCAAGACTCCAGACGCGCGTTTTGCAATCCCCACTCGGCGAGTTTGGCGCGCGTCCATTCGTTAGCCCGCTTCATCTGCGGCGAGCCAGTCAAACGCGGCCCGATCACATCGGTCAGGTAACTCAGGATCTGCATGACCTGCGAACGGTTGAGACCTTCGTCTTTGATCCGTTCGATGGGATCGCCAGCGTTCTTCTGAACGGACAGCGCGGTTTGCGATTGACCACCCGACGGTTGCTGGCCGAGAGCGGCCTGTGTGCACAGCAGCGCGTAAAGCAACAGCGCGGCGATGAAACGTCTCTTCAGCATGTTTGCACGCTCCTTGAATCGGAAGACAAAGTTCGCGGAAGCGAGTCTTTATACGTCCGAAAACGAGCAAAGGTTTCACGCGCGCGCCCGCCCTCGCCTCCACAGAGCAGCCCGGCCGGGCCGAACTCGATCGCATGCGCGTCTGAACGACGCCAGCGCGACTCGCCCACAACACCATCCTTCGCGGCTCGTCTTTCGCCATTCGCCTCTCCACGGTGACCTCCGGTAAAATCCTCGCTGACATGTGCGCCGTAAAAACAATCTTTCTCACCGGCTTTCCGGGTTTCATCGCGGGACGGCTGATCGAACTGCTCGCGCAAAATGCGCAGGCGCAGTTCATGCTGCTCGTACATCCGTCGATGCTCGAACGCGCGCGCAGTCAACTCGCGCGGCTCGCAGAGCGCGTGCCGGATGCCAGCGGGCGCTTTCACCTGCTCGCGGGCGACATCACGGAGCCGAATTTGGGCTTGCGTCCATCTGAACTCGAGCGGGCCCGCCGTGAGACGACGGTGCTCTTTCATCTGGCGGCCATCTACGATCTAGCCGTCGAGCGTGAAACAGCCATGCGCGTCAACGTCGAAGGGACGCGCAACGTCAACCGATTCGCGCTCGACCTGCCGAATCTCGCGCGCTACCACTACGTCTCGACCTGCTACGTTGCGGGTAAGCGCCGCGGCACGATCCACGAAGATGAACTCGTTCACTCGGCGGGATTTCGCAACCATTACGAAGAGTCGAAGTACTTGGCCGAAGTAGAGGTTGATGCACTCAAACGCGACCTGCCCGTGACCATCTACCGGCCATCGGTCGTCTGCGGTGATTCACAGACGGGCGAAACCGCCAAGTACGACGGCATTTACTACCTCATCAACTACATCTTGATGCAACCCGATCTTCTCTCGCTCGTCAACATCGGCAACAAGCACGTCCGGCTCAACGTTGTGCCGGTTGATTTCGTCGTGCAGGCGATGGCGACACTGGCCGAAGATGAACGCGCCGTGGGTGCCACCGTGCATCTGGCCGACCCGGACCCGCTGACAACTTATGACCTGTTCGAAGCCATCGCCGAAGCTGTCGCTGGACACGGCTCGCGCTTGCACATGCCACCGACGCTCGTGCGCTCAACTTTGCAACTGCCCTTCTCGGAGACGATCACGGGGCTGCCGCGCGTCGGCGTTCCATACTTCTTCATCGAACAGACTTACGACACGACGCGCGCGCGTGAGCTTCTCGCCCCGCACGGCATATCGTGCCCGCCGTTTAACTCGTACGTCCGCGCGCTGGTCGATTTCGCGCGTCGTCATCCCGAACTTTGAGGCACCACGGACCGCGCCCTCGCCGAAACCGCCGCACCGACAGGGACCCTCACCGCCGAACGACCCCAAAGCAGCCAAGCTAGCGCGTGGGACCGCTGCTCTGTGATCCAATTCGGGAGTCGCCGCTGTAATCGCTTTGCAGGTGCGGCGCGCGAGCAAAGAACGTGCGCCCGAATCGAACGCGCATCAATCTACCAGACGCGCGAGACTGCCCAA
>CAKZOF010000503.1 GCA_937135995.1 uncultured Pyrinomonas sp. | reverse complement strand
TTCATCCGGCGTTTCGGCATACTCCGCTGTCAAGATGGCAGCAAGCACTTCGCCGTCAGGTTTGGCATCACACGGATTGCTGTAGACGACGCCGAAATCATGGACGACGTTGAGCTTGCCGCCCCGGAGGTTGACCAAGCGCGCGCTGAGCACAAGAGTCCCCATGTTGTAGAAACTGCCTTGCAGAAGCAGTTCGCGCACGCCGTCGCCATCGAAGTCCATGTGGCGCACGAGGGCGTTGGCCCCATCCGCCGCGATCTTGCGCGTCAACCGACCGCCCTCAAAAACGGCGAGCACCGCACCCGCGGCTGCCTGCGGGTCAGCAGCGGCGAAAGGTCTAGGCAGCACCAGATAGACCGTCTCGTTTCGATTAGGCGCAGTGAACCCCTCACCTTCACCTCCGATCTCGGCCTTTCCTGCCACCCCCCCCTCGGAGCGCGAAGCGCCGCTGCCATAGACAGCACGCAAAACGCGCTCTCGTTCTTGGGCGGGCACAGGCTTTGGCTCAAGGTCTTCCCCGCCCAACAGGTAGCTCGCAAAAGCCGCTTCCTTGTCGAGCAAGAATTCGTCGGTATCAGTTCTATTGATCGGATCTTGCTCTTTTGATTGTTGTTGCTTCTGAACTGCAACCGATGCGCTGTCGGATTGTTGCGTCTGAACTGCAACCGATGCGCTGTCGGAACTCGGGACTGGCCGTGGCTCGCCGCCCTTCGAGAGTTCGGCGGCGAGCTTCTCCAAACGGTCGTCGGGCTTCTTCTCGCTCAGTGATGACTTTTCGCTCGCGGCAAGCCCGCAACCCAAACCAATCAGTAAGAGAGAAATGGCAAAGAGCCGAGCTGAGCGGCGGAATCCTGCGCCGCTCAGCTCTTGCCTCACACGAAATGCGCCCCAGTTTATTCTTTCCATATCGCTTATTTTCAAGCTCGTCGTCTTACGCTAACTAGCGCCGATCCAAAAATGGAGCTGGGTTGATGGCCTCACCCGTGAAGGGTCGAGGTGTCGAGCTTCGCCTGATCTCGTAATGCAGGTGCGGTCCCGTGGATCTTCCAGTCGAACCGACGGCGCCGATCACCTGCCCATCGCTCACCCTTTGCCCCTCGCGCACGTTGATGCGCGATAGATGCGCATAGTAGGTATGGTAACCGTTGCCGTGATCGACGATGACGAGCTTACCAAAGCCACCATTATTCCCTTCGTTAGCGTAAATGATCCGTCCGTTGCCCGTGGTCCGAACGGGCGGGCCGATGGGGGCGCCGATGTCAATTCCCTTGTGAGACTTTATATTGCCGCTCATCGGATCGCTACGCAACCCAAAACCGCTCGTGATGCGCCCACTGACGGGACGGCCGTGTGGCAGCGAGCTTCCACCACCAGCGGGCACGGTTTGTCCGGGCACCACCCTCTCGGTTCTTCCCGATTCCGCTTTTTGCAACGCACGATAGGTCATCACACCGAAAATACCCGTCTGCGTGATGCCATTCTCCGCCTGAAAGCGCTTGAGCGCCGCCTCCGTCCGCGGACCAAAGATGCCCGGCCCGGTCCTCACTTCAGCCTGCGTCATATACCCGAGTTCCACAAGGCGCTGCTGCAAGGCCGCAACCAGCGGGCCGCGCGCGCCGCGCCGCACGCCGCTGACGATCGCGCCCAGCGCCGCGCGCGTCGCTTCATCCAACCTGCCCGTCACAGCAAGCCCGTTCGCGCGTTGAAACTCCCTCACCGCCGCCTCCGTCCGCGGACCGAAGATGCCCGGACCAGTAGCCACCTGCTCGCGTGTCATGTGGCCCAGATCCACCAACAGATCCTGTAGCTTTTTGACCTCTGAACCGCGGTCGCCGCGCGCCAGATTGCCGCTAGGCACGGGCGACTCTGTCACAGGTGGCTTGGGCGCTTCCAACTGCGGCTTGCCTAAGCCGAACAGCGCACGCCCCGTCCTTTCATCCAACAATCCCGTGACCGGCAAGCCTTCGCGCCGCTGAAACTCTTGAATGGCCGCAAAGGTCTTCGGCCCGTAGCTCCCTGTCGGGCGCTCGATGCCAAGCAACCCAAGCTCGATTAATCTCTGCTGCACGCGGTTGACGCCGCCGAACAACCGCGCGGCGACTTGCGCCGTCGCTTCGCCCGACGTGATCACGCCATCGCGATTCAGGTCGAGCCCTTGATTCTGCGCGTAATCGCGCGTGCCTTGACGAAAGAGCGCCGTGCGCGGATCGGGGCGCGGACTGCCGCTCAACACCGCTGTGTAAACCCCCTCCAACGTGTTCAACCGCCCCTTGAACCGAGCAAGGTAAAGCTCGACATAGCGCAACTGTTCGACCGGTGTCAATCGGGCGAGCGCTTCGGTCGAGGTGTTCAACGGCGGTGACGCCGCTGTGCTCGGCAAAAACTGAATCAAGCCGGTCGCGCCGCTCAACGGGTTGCGCTGCGAAGGACTAAACGTCCCACCCGTCTCGAAACTCATCACCGCCAATAACCACTCAGGGCGCGTCCCGAGCCGCCGGGCCATAGCAACCACTTCCCCAATGAATTCCGGCGTGACGTTGGGATTGTTGCGCACACCTTGAATGAGATTGAAATCAAAGCTGTCCGGCGTGCGTCCAAGCAACTCTGCACGCAGCAGCTTAGCTCGATCAACACCGTTCGCTCCGGCCAACAACACATTCGGGTCCTTCTCAGCAAAGTCCCCCACCCTCTCTGGCACCGATGATTGCGCCTTCTCGCTCACTGGCGCATTGAAGTTCTCGAAAGTCGTGTTCGCTGTCGCTACACCATTCACTCGCACAGTCATGATCTTTTCTCTCCTCCTACTATCGCAGACTTGCCCGCAGGATCCCCACTTGAAAAGATGCTCTTACCGTCGGCCGCTCGCCCACACTCTTTCCTGACTTCGCTGCAAGCTCGCCGCCAACTCAGCACACCGGCCCTTTTTTCAAATGCTTCTACTATTATTGTCGGCGTTTCGCCGAAAATGTTTCCTTACATTTTTGTTGCAACCCGCCTTTTCTCCTTCGACCGTCGCCGGTCCGTCACACCTACCCTTTTTCAAATGCCTCTACTATTGTTATCGGCGTTTCGCCGAAAATGTTTCCTTGCATTTCTGTTGCAAAGCTGTCCAGCCTGCTCGCCTCATCTGTCGTCGCTTGCAAACACTCGTCCGCCCTTCGCCACAGCATCGCGACCATCCGCTCGCCACGCTGCTAAGCCGGCACAAACACTGTCGCTCCCAACTCGCCCGTTCACCGCTGTTTCTCCGTCAATGTCGGGCCTCGTCGTCTCCGGCGTTGCCGTGTCTCAACCCCCGCTTCGGCCCCTCCTACTGCACCGATGGCCGCACGAGATCATCTCCGCTTACTCCGGATCGAGCTTTTTGACCCACCACAGATTGCCCCGCTTGACATCCTCCTCCACCTCCTCGTGCCGCTTCTTCCAGCCTCCCACGCGCTGATCCCACCATTCGTCCACCGGTATGTGCACCAACTCCACATCCTGCACCTCCGCGCAGTTGACCTCCACCTCCGGCCATAACCGCCGCCGGATGTACTTCAACACCTCGCGCACCTCGGCGTCTTCCCAACCGAAGTTCTCACAATAGGCAAAGTCGGCGTCCGTCAAGTCGATCTCCGGATGGCACAGGTAGTAGTCGATGCCCCACCGCAACACCTCAAGATCATCCATCAACTGCGCTGTGCTGGCCATCCTCTCCAGATACGGATCGAGCGCTTTGCCATCCACGGGCGGTACTCCCTCGTACTTCCACCACTCCTCTCCCGTCACGCTCTTGTCCCACGGCGGATCCTCGTGATCGAGGAACCACCCGCAGAAGATGTAATAGAGGTAATCGAAGATGATGTCTGTCGGAACGATCTTCTTCGTCTGCTCCATCTCTGCCTCCTTGGTCAGTCCACCGGAATCCCAACGAAGTTAACCTTCTGTTTGGGATCATAGCTTTTGGTCGTGTTGTCCCATCCCTTGGCCAACGGAAAGTGCTGCACCACCTTCCAACGCCCTTCTTGTGCGTTCCACTCGAACCTCGTCAGCGTCCGCGTGATGCCATCCACCGCCGCCGTCTGCGCCCACACACGCTGCCCGTTGGCTAGCTTGACCTTCTGGCCCACACCAACAAACCCTTCATCGATCGGTCGGTCCCACTCAATGATCAGAGTTTGTTTCGGTTTTTCGTTCGGCCTGGGCGGAACGGTCAATTCTCCACGCTGCTTTATGAACAAGTCAATCGCCTTGCGGTAGGTCTGCACTTGAAGGCGCGAGCTAGCAAATCGCGTCGAGGCTGACACAGCGTGTTTCTGCACTCTGCCGCCTTCGCCAGGCACCTTCCCCTTGGTCAACCGCTCCAGTAGCTCTTGATCGCTCAAGTGTGCCCCGTGCCGTCGCAGGCTGTGCCCGCCGTGCAGCTCGTCCAAACGCTCGACGGCCATCCGACTCAGCCGCTCGCTCGCCGCGTGTGCCCCGACGCGCCCAACCAGCTTCCCAACCTTCAACGCCGCTTGCACCACCGCCGTCGCACCAAGCTCCCCAAAGAACCGACCACCAAGCCGCGCCGCCTGATCCAACTCCTCTTCGCTGCGCGCACGCGCACACGCCGCCAAAAATTCCTCCCACGCCATCAACAGCTCGAGATCTTGTTTGGCCTCGAGCGCGAGGCTAATCCACCCGGCTACACCGCGCAATCCGGCACGCTCCAGCACCCCAAGCGTCGCCCCTGTCACCAACAGCGCCGTTAGCTGATCAAGGCTCACCTGCTCACGCAGCGCGCGGCGTAGCTCCTCCGGCAAGTAGCCACGCTCCAACGCTATCTCGAGCGCACGTTTCACGCGCATCAGCAAGTCGCTCTCGCGCATGCTCAGCGCCCCGCTGCGCGACACCTCTTCGGCCAACGCACGGTAGGCAAGCAAGTCGTCCACCACGCGCTTTGTGATGATGAGCCTGTAAACCAACTTCCCATCGGCTCTGCGTTCGGGTTGCGGCAGCAACCCATCCTGTGGGTACCAGATAAGCTGCCCGTTTCGATCCTGACGCCCTGTGAAATCTATCCCTCGCGCCAAAAGGCGCACGGCCACGGCTTCGGCGGCGGCGCGGCTGATCTGTATGCCAGCCTGTCGGTAGACGGCCTCTACCAACTCGCACGCCAGCAAGTAGCGCAACGCCTCCGCCGATGCTGGCGCGCGCGCCGCCGTCACCTCCAGCTGCAACACGATTGGATCGGAAGTTTTGCC
>CAKZOF010000502.1 GCA_937135995.1 uncultured Pyrinomonas sp. | reverse complement strand
GCGCTCCGCGAGCGCCGCATGGGCGAAGCGCTCGACGCGATGAAACGCCTGGGCGCCGTCATCATCGATCCGGTGGAGATCGCCACCGCCGGCAAATTCGATGATTCGGAATTGGAAGTGCTGCTTTATGAGTTCAAGCACGATTTGAATAAGTATCTGGCTGAACGACGCGTCGGTCCGCCGGCGCGCACGCTCGCCGAATTGATCGAGTTCAACGAACGTAACCGCGACCGCGAGATGCCCTACTTCGGGCAAGAGCTTTTCGTGCGCGCACAAGCCAAGGGCACGCTCGCCGATCCGGCTTACAGGCGCGCGCTCGCCAAAAACCATCGCTTGTCGCGCACGTTCGGCATCGATGCGACGTTGCGCCGCTATCGTCTCGATTGCCTTGTGGCGCCGACCAATGGTCCAGCGTGGACGACCGATCTCGTCAACGGCGATCATTACACGGGTGGAAGCTCCACTCCGGCGGCGGTGGCGGGTTACCCGAGCATCAGCGTGCCGGCGGGCTTCGTCTTCGGCTTGCCGGTCGGCATCTCTTTCTTCGGTGCGGCGTGGAGCGAGCCGAAGCTGATCCGCATCGCTTATGCCTTTGAGCAGGCGACTCGCCATCGCCGTCCGCCGCGCTTGCTCGCGAGCCTCGATCTTTCGTAAAGGTCGGCGAGCGCAGTTCGTCCCATGCGATGCGCGGTTCGTGCGGTAAACGAACGGTTCTGATGCGCAGCGCGCTTTGTTCTACGTGACGATCCACTCAAACGATCATCGTCGGAGGGGCGTAAATGTTGAAGGGACATCGCAACGTCTCGATCTCTTCTCTGTTGGTCTTTCTTCTCATCGTCTTTCCCGTTCAGCCGGCACTTGCGTTTTCAACCTACGGCTTCGTCGCGGCGCGGCAGCGCCAGCAGGAAGAGCGCGAAGCTCGATTCGATGCGCTCTTGAAACGCGAGAACTTGCACGACTGGATGCAGCGGCTGTCTGCGCGCCCGCATCATGTCGGCTCGCCTGCCGGACGCGAAAACGCCGAGTTCATCGCCGCGCAATTCCGTTCGTGGGGCTATCAAACGGAGATCGAAGAGTTCAAAGTTCTGTTTCCAACGCCGCGGACGCGCTTGCTTGAACTCGTCGCGCCGGAGACTTATCGAGCGCGACTCGAAGAGCCGTCGCTCAAAGAGGATCGAACTTCGAGCAACGTGGGCGAAGCGTTGCCGCCCTACAACGCTTATTCGGTCGATGGTGACGTAACGGGCGAACTCGTCTATGTCAACTACGGTTTGCCGCGCGATTACGAAGTCTTGCGTGAACACGGCATAGACGTGCGCGGCAAGATCGTCATCGCGCGCTACGGCGCTTCGTGGCGCGGCATCAAACCGAAAGTGGCCGCCGAACATGGCGCGATCGGTTGCATCATCTATTCGGACCCGCGCGATGATGGTTACTTTCAAGGCGATGTCTATCCGAAAGGCGCGTGGCGCAACGAATGGGGCGTGCAACGTGGTTCGGTCGCCGATATGCCGCTCTATCCGGGCGACCCGCTGACGCCCAATGTCGGTGCCACCGAAGGGGCGAAGCGGCTGGACCGGAAAGAGGCTCCGACGTTGACGAAGATCCCCGTGCTGCCGATTTCATACGGCGATGCGCTGCCGCTCCTTCGCGCGCTCGGCGGACCGGTCGCGCCGCCCGAATGGCGCGGCGCGCTTCCGATCACGTACCACATCGGCCCCGGACCGGCTCGAGTCCATCTCAAACTCGAATTCGATTGGAAGCTCGTCCCAGCTTACGACGTGATCGCGCGATTGCCAGGCGCAGAGTTCCCCGATGAGTGGATCATCCGCGGCAATCATCACGATGCGTGGGTCTTCGGCGCGGACGATCCCGTGAGCGGATTGGTCGCGATGATGGAAGAGGCGCGCGCCATTGGTCAACTGGTCCAAAGCGGTTGGCGCCCCAAACGGACCATCGTCTATTGCGCGTGGGACGGCGAGGAGCCGGGATTGCTCGGTTCGACCGAGTGGGTCGAAGCGCACGCCGCGGAATTGCGCCAGAAGGCTGCCGTTTACATCAACTCCGATTCCAACGGACGAGGCTTCCTCGGCGTCGGAGGCTCGCATACGCTCGAACGGTTCGCCAACGAGACGGCGCGCGCCGTCGCCGATCCGGAGAAGGGCATCAGCGTCTGGGAGCGCTTGCGCGATCTTCGCCTTGTGCGCGGAAGCGCGGATGAAAAGCGCGAAGCGCGCGAACGGCGCGACCTGCGCATCGCCGCGCTCGGTTCCGGTTCCGACTACACGCCGTTCTTGCAGCACATCGGCATCGCCAGCTTGAACATCGGCTACGGCGGCGAAGACGGCGGCGGGTCGTACCACTCGAACTACGATTCGTTCGATCATTTCACGCGCTTCATCGATCCGAACTTCGATTACGGTCTAGCGCTCGCTAAAACCGGCGGGCGATTGGTCATGCGTTTGGCCGATGCGGACGTGTTGCCGTTTGTTTTCGGCAACTTCGCCGACACGGTCGGCACCTACGTCCGCGAATTGATGCGCTTGACCGATTCGATGCGCGAAGAGACCGAGGAGCGGAATCGTCTGCTGGACGAGCGCGCGTTGACGAACGTTGCTGATCCGAAAGAACGGTATGTGCCGCCCGAGCGGGAAGCTCCGGTGCCTTATTTGAACTTCGCGCCGCTTCAGAATGCGCTCGTGCGCTTGCAAGAAGCCGCACGCCGCTACGATCGGGCGGCGGAGCGCGCCTTGAGCGGCGGGCGCACGCTTTCGCGCGAACAACGCGCCGCGCTCGACCGTCTGCTCACGGAGACCGAACGCGTCATGACGCGCGATGAAGGGTT
>CAKZOF010000501.1 GCA_937135995.1 uncultured Pyrinomonas sp. | reverse complement strand
GTAGTTGCCGCAGGAGCACGCGACCGGCCCCTGCTGCCCAACGATCATGTGCCCGAATTCGCCCGCCGCGCCGCGTTCGCCGCGATAGATCTGCCCGTCGAAGACGATGCCGGTGCCGACGCCGTCCCCGACAAAGACCAGAATGAAATCGCGCGCATCGCTCACTTCGGGCCGTCCGAACCATAGCTCAGCGAGCGCCGCCGCGTTGGCATCGTTGTCGATGACGACCTGAAGGCCAGTGGCCGCCGAAACTTCCGCCGTGATCGGCCAATCGCGCCAGTCAAAATGCGGGATGTAAATGGCCCGCCCGGCGTCGGGATCGACCAATCCCGGCAAGCTGATGCCGACGCCGCTGATGGCCGAACTGTTGCGCGCAGCCATGCGGCGCACAATGGCGACGACCTGTTTGACAAACTCGTTTCGATCTCGAGTCGGATCGAGCTGCTCGCGTTCGAGGATGCGTCCAGCCAGATCGCTGGTCGCCACGGTGGTGTGCGACGGGGTCACATCAACGCCGATGGCCATCGCGCCCGCCGCACGCAATCGCAGCAACGTCGGGCGGCGACCGCCGGTCGATTTTCCCGTGCCGATCTCCTCGATCAGACCCTCGGCCTTGAGTTCTTCGACGATGGTCGAGACGGTGGAGCGCTGAAGCGCTGTCTCACGCGCGATGTCGGCGCGCGAAATCGGCTCGCGGTCGCGTATATAATTGAGGACAATTTGGCGGTTGATGCCGCGAATGGTCGCGGCCCGCGCGGCTTGCGCTTTTCTCAAATCTATTCGGCGCATTTTTGTCGAGTCATACGATCAACGGTTTCGGTAGAGCGCAATTGGTTCTGTTTACGAACGAAAACTATAACCAAGGCTATAGCACAAGGTGAGCCGCGCATCAAGGTCGGTACCCACGACTCGCTGAACTTGCTCTCACACCGCACGTCACGGAACCGAGCGAGGCACCTGCCTGCGGTTGGACGGTGCGACCCCTGACGGTTCCTCCTTTCGGCCAACACAAAGGCGACCTGTGGTTGGACGGCGCTCGGCACGCGCGCCGATGCTGATCAGCGTGCGCCGCCGGAAGAAGCGGCGTTCTGCGTGTTGACATCCGTTGCTCGCCGCCTTTATAGTCCGCTTCACCGAAATTCGAGGAAGTTGCCATGCGCGAGGAGGTCGCCGACGGCTCATGATGACCGAACCTGTTGACGACGCGCTGTTCGATCTGTGGCACGAGACAACGATTCGCGTGCGCTACGCCGAAACGGATCGAATGGGCGTGGTCTACTATGCCAACTATCTCGTCTGGTTCGAGATCGGGCGCACCGAGTACTGCCGCGCGCGTGGCTTCTCCTACCGCGACATGGAAGAGAACGACGATGCTTTTCTCGTCGTCGCCGAAAGCTACTGCCGCTACAAAGCGCCAGCCTACTACGACGACGAACTCATCGTTCGCACGCACATCACGGAGCTTAGACGTCGCAGTTTGCGCTTCGGTTACGAGATCGTGCGCGCTTCCGACGGCCAGATCATCGCCGAGGGCGAAACAGGCCACGTCGTCACTGACCGCGAAGGGCGCGTCCGTTCGCTTCCCGAAAGCTACCGCGCGCTGCTCACCGCGCCACCGCAGGAGGCGCTGGCCGCAGCACAGGCACGTGCCACCGCCGGGCGCGTTCCCGAAGGCAGCGCGCCGGAATAAACGGCTGGTAGATCCAGCACGGCCGCAGTGATCAGATGGACAATCTCTTCGACGCGCGCAAGCGGCAGATGCCGTTCGCCGAGCTAGGCTGTGTTTGCCGACTGTGATCGACTTTGAGCGTGCAGGCGTTCGCACCAACGAAACCGCCTGAGCCGACCGACTTCACGTGACGCCGTGTAACCGGACGCGGAACTCGTCGTTGACGGCGCGGATCTCCACCTTTTGACCGGAGAAGACCCGTGCCCGGCGCAGCATCATCGGCAGACCGCCGCGCGGCAGGTTCAATCCATAGGCGGGATTCGAGAAGATGGCCGCAAGCTGTGGGTTCAGCCGTTGCGGGACGCCGAAGCGAATGGCGCGCTGCGCTGCATGGGCGAACCCGGCTGTGCGGCGCGGGTTGCAGACCTCGATCGCGCGGTCGAAGACGTGAATGCGCGTCGGTTGTTCGCGCACGGACAGATCGCGGTGGATGAGCGCATTGGCGACCGCTTCGCTCACGGCGTCGCGATGGTAAGCGGCGCGTCCCACAACGGGCGCGTCTGGCAAGTTTGTGCGCGGTCGTTCGGCCAACAGATCGCAGTAGCGCGCAATGAAACGCAGCGCTGCCTCGTAGAGCGCGAAGAGGTTGCCGACCAGTTCAGCCCGTTCGACTACGGGCGCTTGGGGCGAATCGCCAGCAAAGCGCGTCGCCGTCACCGTCGCTCGCGGCAGAAGCTCGGCCATTCGTTCGCTCCGTCCGAAAAGAAGCATGCCAGCCACGGTCGGCACCAACGTCCCATCGATGCTTGTCGCGAGGAGCAGATCGTGCTCGAGCACGTCGGCGGTCGGGAATCCATCAGCCACCTCTTCGGCGAACTCGCGCATGAAGCTCCACAGATGAGCCTCATCGATGTCGTCGAGGCGCGCGCCGATAACCGGCATCGTCTCGTAGTCGAACGGCCGCCCTTCGTCGAGCAGCGCGGTGATGTCGTCGGGCGACGCCTCGCGTTTTTCGGCTCCGAAACGGATGAAGACGCGCCCGTCGCGTGTCCGGTAGGGGCGCCTTTTGCCGCGGACCTCGAGCGCGACGACGCGGCGCCCGCTGTCGAAGCTGATGCAATCGATGTACGGAAAGAGGGGCGGAACGATCTGTTCGCGGCAGATGCGCACAAGCTCG
>CAKZOF010000500.1 GCA_937135995.1 uncultured Pyrinomonas sp. | reverse complement strand
GTCGTAGTCGTCGGCAATCAGGATCGTCGCAGGCATGACTCGCGGACGGGACACACAACCAACCCCTCGTTCGATGTTGCATCAGGAGCCGGAAAGTTCGCCGCTTGGCGTTATAGCCCAGCGGCGGGCGAAGTGTCAACGGCGAGGCAAAGGGTCGTTTTACAAACATCGCGTGGGAAAGGTTGCTGGGATGAACGAAGCTCCGATCAGGCGAAAAGAAGCAGCGCGACACCACGCGAGCCGAACACACGACGACGAGAGCTTCTCGTCGGACGAACGAAGAAAAGTCTTGACACCGCTGCGCGCGGGCGAGCATAATCCGGCGGAGCGAAGAGAGCCGTGGGCAGCTCTTCGCGCGCGGCCAAAGCTGATTCTCGAAAAATCTCGTTCGCATTTCGATCGCAGGCTGCGCGGTTCGTGTGGCCGACGCGAAACTGATTGAGCAGCCATCCACTTGACACGCCTTGATGGAGGACTCCCCGAAGTGGTCAACGAAGAACTGGAAAAACAGATGCACGCCGAAGTCGCGAACTTCATCACGACTCGCCTGAACGGCGTGCAGAACGAACTGGTACGCTTGCAGGGGCAAATCAACGAAGCGTTCACGCGTACGCTCGAACGACTAGCCAGCGCCGTCGAGGGCGAAGATGCGCCGCTTTTTGTCACGCTGGCCGAGCACCTACGTGCCGCCTACCGGCGCGGCATCGAAGATGCTGCCAACGAATCGGCGCACGCCAAAGCTGCCAGCGATGTTGCCGCGCTCAAGGCCGCGGTGGAAGAGTTCAACAATCGGCGCACGCAGGCCGAAGTGCTCACCGCGTTGGTCAATCGTGCGGCTTCGTTTGCGCCGCGCGTGCTCTTTTTCGTCGTCAAGGGGGGGCGTCTCGTCGGATGGCGGGCGCGCGGTTTGGAAGGAACAGTGGGCGACGCAAGCGTGCGTGAGATCGCGCTCGCTCCTGAGCCCGGAACTTCGCTCGGCGAGGTGGTGGAATCGGGGAAGACGTGGAGCGGGCAGCCCGATGAGAGCTTCACGGACGAGCGACTCTTCGTGCACCTAGGCGGCGAGCGCCCGCAGTGGGCGGTGGCCGTGCCCATGATCGCGCGCGGCAAAACGGTGGCCGTGCTTTACGCCGATTCGGCAGCGCTCGGTCCGGAAGCCGTCAACCTGGAAGCGCTGGAATTGTTGACGCGCGTGGCGAGCATGGCCGTCGAATTGCTCGCGCCGCGTGCTGCCAAAGTCTCTGCTCCACTGCCGGAGCGGCAGGCGGTCACAACGAGCGTGCAGCATGCAGCGCCGAGCGCGCCGCCAGCGGCTTCAACGGAGGCTTTGCACGAGGCACCGAGCGCGCCGCAAGCTGCACCGGCCCACGTCCCGAGCGAGACTCCGGCGGTTGCTGCTGCGCCGACGGCGCACGAGGAACAAGTCGCGCCGCCGCAACCCGCCGTCGTCGAGCCGATTGCTGGACCGGCATCCAACGGCGGGCCATCGGTCGCGCCCTCCTCGGCGCAAACGAGCACGCTTTCGGGCTACACCGCGCCGCTCGGCTCGCGCGCTTTCCGCGGGGCGACCATTGATCTTCCGATCGAAGTGCAGGGCGAAGAAGAACGACGTCTGCACACGGACGCGCGTCGTTTCGCCCGTCTGCTCGTCTCTGAGATCAAGCTCTACAACGAACAGAAAGTGCGCGAGGGGCGCGAGCGCGGCGATCTCTATTCGCGCCTGCGCGAAGAGATCGAACGCTCGCGACAAATGTACGAAAAGCGCGTTGCGCCGCCAGTGGCCGCGCGCTTCGACTATTTTCACTACGAACTGGTCAACACTTTGGCCGAAGGCGATCCGGCAAAGCTCGGGCCGAACTATCCGGGCGCTGCCGTGCCGGGCCAGAACTGACCGCTCCTGCCATCGCTGGCAATGAAGGCGCGCTTCGTGGTCGCATCTTCCGCGAGCGCGTCTTCGACTTTGTGAGGACTTTGTGAGCCGAACCAAAGGGACGGCAAAGCCCAGTGCCATTGTTCGATATGTGGACTCGCGCGGTGAATGCTCTTCGCAAGCGAACGGCATCGCTTCGGGCGCGCATCATAGCGAGTGGCCCCACACCCTCGATGGCGCGTTCATCGGTCAACCGAGGGTTGGGCGATTGCCGGCGTCGAAAGGGCTCTGTCCACAAACTCATCCGGCGAGCGACCGACGCTCGACGTTGCTGCTTCATCGCTGGCGCACAACGTAGGGATCATCGGCGCGCTGTTGGTGGCGCGTTCAATCATCGCCGGAAGAGAGTGACTGTTCCCGCGGCTTGCAGCCGGAGGCGCGCGCGGGCCGAGACCCCAGCGTTGCAGCCTCAATCCCCAAATGTTTCGCGCCGCATTCCGTGCTTCAAATCTTTATTTACCAAGCCCGCTGTATGTCCTAAAGCAAGGGTTGCGCGCGGGCTAAGGACGATAAGGTACTGCGATGCGGATCGATTCGAAAGCGAGTCAACAAAGGTTGTGCTTCGTCATCATCGTCCTCGCCGCGCTATCGAGCACGTTCATGAGCGGTTGCGAGAGCACGCGGGGCAATGACGCGGACGACCTCGCACGACTTCGCACGTTGATGCGTGCGCCCACGCTCCCGAACGACGACGTGCTTGCGCGTCTGGAAAGCGCGCACAAAGGAACACCGCTCGGCGCACTGGCGAAGTTTGCGCGCGCGCGCGCGCGTTTCGAGCGCAAGGATTGGAACGGCGCGGCGGCCATGCTCGAGGCCGATCTTTCGGCGACCGGACTGGAAGATTACGCGCTCTTCATGCGCGCGCGTGCGCTCGAAGAAGCAGGCCGGCGCGTCGAAGCACGCGCCGCTTACGAAGAACTGGCGCGCAAGTTCCCGCGCTCGCCGCGCACTCGCGACGCTCGTGTACGTGCGGCGACCTTGGCTGTCGAAAGCGGGCAGGGCGCGGCTGTTCCGGCGTTGCTCAAGGATCTACTTGCGCAGAACGATCCGGCAGCGTTGCTCGTCGCCGCACGCGCGATGGAACGAAGCGGCGACGCGCGGCGGGCGCTCGATTTTTATCGTCGCCTCTATTTCGCCGCACCGGCGGCGGCTGAAAGCGCCGAAGCGGCAACAGCCATATTGAGGCTGCAAGGTTCGCTCGCTGCCGAGAACGCCGACGAAGCGCGCACGCGCGCGGATCGTCTCTTCGAGGCGAAGCTCTTCAAAGAAGCGACGGAAGCTTACGGCGAACTGGTTGCGCGTTTCCCTCGCGTGTTGGACGCGCAGACCAATTTGCGTCGCGGCATCGCTGCGTACAACGCTCGCCTTTTTGCTGAAAGTTTATCGGCGCTGATCGCCGTTCCCGCATCGAGCGGCGAGACGAAGGCGGAAGCGCTCTACTACACGGCGCTCGTCCACGCGCAGACGCGCCAGTGGACCGCGGCGCAGAACACGGCGGATGAATTGCGGCGGCTCTTTCCACAAAGCCAGTGGGCGCCGCGTCTCTTCACCGCACTCGGTTACGCTGCCCGCGATGCCAAGGACCTTTTTCAAGCCACGCGCTTTTGGCGCGCTGGCGTCGAGGCTTTTCGCGGCGCGACTGAGGTGGCCGCCGCGCAATTCGAGCTGGCATGGCTCGACCATCAAGCCCGAAACTACGCCGCCGCTGCCAGAGGGTTCATCGAATATTTGGCGCGCTACGCCGACCGGCACACCGATTTTCGCGGACGTGCGGCCTACTGGGCGGCGCGCGATGCCGAACGCGCGGGGCGCCTGAGCGACGCGCGCGCGCTTTACCAAGCTTTGCAGAAAAGGTACGACGCGACGTGGTATGGTTATCTGGCGCGGCAGCGTCTTGCCGAAACGGGCGGAGCCGCTGTCGGCGTCGCTGGCGATGTAGCCAAAGCGCTCGCTAGCCTTGAGACGGTGAGCGTTGCCGCCGAGACGGCTGGGCCAGCCGAAGACCAGCGCCTTGTGCGCGCCGAAAAGCTCGCCGTTTTGGGTCTCGACGATTGGGCCTTCGAGGAACTGCAACTGGCTCGCGCGTCGGCGCCCACAAGTCCGCGCGTCAATCTCGCGCTCGCGCGTCTTCACCGCCTGCGCGGAGAGACCTTTCAAGCTTTCAGCGCGCTGCGGCAAAGCTACCCGGACTACGCGCAGATGAAGCCGGAAGAGCTGTCGCGCGAAGAGTGGGAGATCTTCTACCCGCTTCTCTACTGGGAGACGATCAAACGCGAGGCGCGCGCGCGCGGACTCGACCCTTATGCTGTTGCCGGTCTCATCCGTCAGGAGTCGGTCTTCGATGCGCGCGCCGTTTCGCGCGCCAACGCTCGCGGGCTGATGCAACTGCTGGTGCCGACGGCGCGCCTCGTTTCCAGACGTTACGGGATGACGGACGAGGTGAACGCCGAAGCGCTGCACGATCCGGCAACCAACATCCGTCTCGGCACTGCTTATTTCAAAGATCAGCTCGAACGTTTTGGCAAACTGGAGTACGCTGCGGCGGCTTACAACGCTGGACCGAATCGCGTGGCCCAGTGGCTCGCGTCGCTGCCGTCGGAAATGGATGAGTGGGTCGAAGCGATTCCCTTTAGCGAAACGCGCGGCTACGTGCAGGGCGTCGTGCGTAACATGTTGCAGTACAAGCGGCTCTACGACGAGAACGGGAATTTCCGCCCTGAAGTCGGACGCCAAACGACAACCGCCCCGGCTTCCGTCGTTACACGCCCGCGCCGAACCTCAAACGAAGAGGAGTAAGTCGGGAGGACGGGCAAGTTCAAGCGGCGGATGACTCGTTTGCCGGTGATCTACTTTCTCATTTCAACGCCGTTGATGATCGCCCTGCTTGCGGTGCAAGCGGG
>CAKZOF010000499.1 GCA_937135995.1 uncultured Pyrinomonas sp. | reverse complement strand
GGACCAGAGTTATCCGGTCAGCCACTGTGCTCTTCGCATCGGGGATCGCCCAGGTCGGGATCGCGAAGCAAGCCGTTTGAAGAAAACGAGCCGTTCGAACCGCCCAACGGTTCGCCCCCGCAAAATCAAAAAAACAGCTTGAGCGCTCGCCTTCCGATTGCCGGGTGGGTTCTGCCAACAAGGCTCAACGGGCGCTACGAGGTGCAAAACCGACGAGCGTACCGAAGGGCTTTACCATCCGGTGGCGGATCGTCATCATCGCCTTCGAGAGGGTGCGCGGCGTGCGCCACCGTGGCGAGGAGCCGATCTCTCCCAAATCGAAAGGTGAAGCAGGCAACCGTTACCACTTCCGACTATCTCTTGTCAATAGTTTTTTGGCCTGATGAATCGCCAGCCGTCGTGGCGAGATCTCTCGCTAGTTCCACGCATGTGCGCGCTGTTTCCTGTAAACGCGTGGTTGCACGTGCCGCAGCGAGCTTTGATGGCTAGCAGGCGGCGTTCCACAGAGAGGTTGTTCGCCTCCATCATGAATGCCCACCGACTCAGCAAGCCTCACCCTTCATGCGGCGACCGGTACTCAACCACCTGTTGGGTCAGTCCGCCGTCGATGAAATAGGTGGCGCCGGTCACATAATCGGCTTCATCCGAAGCCAACCACGCCGCCAACGCAGCAACTTCTGCCGGACGACCGAATCGGCCCCACGGGATCTCGTGGCAGACGGAGGCTTTGGCTTCAGGGTCTTCCAATACGTCCTCGTTCATCGGCGTCGCGATCGCGCCGGGAGCGATCCCGTTGACGTTGATCTTGTACTCAGCCAGTTCCATCGCCAGCGTTTTCGTCAACATGCCGAGCCCGCCCTTGGCCGCGCAGTAGGGCGCGAAACGTGGTTTCGCGATCTCCTGATGGACCGATGAGATGTTGATGATCTTTCCACGCCGCCGTTTTACCATATCGCGCGCACAAGCTTGCGCGACGAAGAATGCGCCTTTGAGATCGACCTTGGTCATCAGCTCCCAATCATCTTCCGTCACTTCGAGGAAAGGGACCTCACGTTGCACGCCGGCGTTGTTGACGCAGATATCGATGCGCCCGAAATGGCTGACGGTCTCATCGACCATGCGGCCGACCTCTGCTACTTGTGAAACATCAGCTTCGATGTTGAGCGCACGCACCCCGTGCGCCTCGATCCTTTCACAGACCCTCTTGGCCTGCGCTTGCTGTCCAAAATGGTTGATGACGATATGGGCGCCTTCCTCGGCGAATCGGAACGCGATGGCGCGACCGATTCCGCTGGAAGCCCCGGTGATCAATGCGACCCGATCCTTCAATCTCATTTTCGTCTCCGCTGCTCTTTGTTCCCGTTGGAGCTGGATGATGGAGAAGCCGCGCAGCGGCGTCCACCGCCGCTTCTCCGCGACACCCTCATTTGGCTGAAAACCTCCGGCCTGAGTCGGAGGTCTTTGCCCCGTCTCATTTTCGTCGCAGATGGACGAAGAAGAAGCCGTGCGGTTCGATCGAAACCGCGAGTCCGCGGAGATCTTCGCCCCGGTTCTCTCCGCCTTCGACCCATCCACCGTATTCACTGTTATAGGCGCGCAATTTATAAACGCGCTTGCCATCGATGAGATCATCGAATTCGAACGGGACGATCAGCGTCTGCGGTGCACTGTTGCCGATGAACAGGCATAGCTCCCCATCACGGGCGAAAGCCGCCACCGACGCCTGATCGCTCCAGACTTCGACCTTTTCGGAAACATCCTCACCGCATGCTGTGACCGCGTGCGGCGAGTCGAGCGGATCGGTCGCGTAGATATGCAGCGCGCCGTCTTCGCGCACGACGACGAAGCTGATCGTACGCCCGCGATAAGGGAGACGGCGCAACACCAACCACTTCCAATCGGGCGGCAAGCGCGGCTCGATGCGTAACCGATCGCCTTCAATGTTGACGCCCGCCAGTCCTTCGATCGCGGCCCAGAGGTATCGCGGCGGCTCCCACGGAGACAAACGCATCCCGCGGTTGACGAGGCTTTCGCCGTCGAACCACTCGCTGAACTGGCCCGGCACAGTGTTGTTCTTGCGTGGATCGGCCAGATATGCGCGATAGCCATCGTGCAACCCACGCACCATCGCCTCTGGGTGGTATTTCGCGGCGGCGAATGCATACCAGAAGACCACGCCCGGCCAGACGCCACCGAGCAACCCGACGTGCTTCGATGGATCGTAATAGGGGCTCTGGCGCGAGACAGTGCGCAACCCGGCTTCGGTCCAAAAATCGCTGCCGTTCAAGCGTGAGATGATCCGAAAAGCGACCTCTTCGGGAGCTACTTTGAACATCACCGGGAAGACCTCGTCGCTTGTGACATCCGTGTGACGATTCCCATCGATGTCGATGTTGAGGTAGTAGATGCCGTTGTCGGGGTTGAGGAGATGCTCGTTGATGGCTGCTTTCAACCGCTCCGCTTGCTGGTCGAACTCCTCGCCCAACTCGTCGTGCCCGCTGGCGCGCGCTAGCTGGGCCGCTTCGCGCAACGCGCCATAGCAGAGCGAGTTGAGTTCCGTCACTGCACCGTTGATTGAATAACCCGGGATGACGTTGCGCCACGAAGCGATCCCCCAGACGTTCTCGCCGCGCGCCGTGCAGAAGACCAGCCCGCGTTCATCGCGCTGCGACAGGATATGGCGCGCCGCCGCCTCGACTGCCGGGAAAGTCTCTTGCAGGAAATCTGCCTCGCCAGTCGCTTGGTAATGATGGCCGACGGCGAGGATGAAAAGCGGCGTATCATCGTTGATGTTCAGTCCGTAATCTTCGATCCGACCGTCGAGTGCGTTGAAGAACTCGGCGAGTTTGCCCGTCGGATAGCGCATGCGCGCGGCGACGCGCAACATCTCGCGGCTCGCTGACTGGTCTAACCAATCGCAACCATAGACGAACCAAGAGAGATCGCGGATGACGACGTTTGACGAAACGCCCGGTTCGTTGGTGAAGGCACGTGCCACTGGGTAATCGCCCATCACGCGCAACATGTTTGCTTTAGCCCATTGCACGCCCTGCGTGATGATCGGGTCCGGCGTCGCAAGCTGCGAAGTCGCCAGCTTCGCGCGGTAGTGTTCGACTGTCTCCTGAAAGGCGCGACGGAAATCGCGCGCCGCAGCGAACGTCTCGCGCGCCGCTCCCTCGCCTGCGGGCGAGAAGGCGAGGATGACAGCCAGCTCCGCCTCTTCGCCCGGAGCGAGTTCGAGGTCAACCTGAACGATGCCGAAGATGGAACCGCGCGCCGAAACGTCGTTGGTCAACGGCAGTACGTTCATTGGATCGTAAGCGCGGCTCACATCGTGCGTTGTCATGTACGCCGTAGCGGGCGAGCTGAAGCCGAAAACGCGCACCCAATCGGACACACTCTCGTTCCAAGCGAACAACGCACCGAGCGATTCGTCGAATCGACCTACGACATCGTTCGCCGCCTCGCCGCGAAGATTGGCGTAGGCGTAAATGCGCACCGCACGTCGCTGCGCCGCCTGATTCCGCAGCGTGATCGATTGATAGACAACCGCCGGGTCTACCCGCGCCGTGTGCGGGACGAAGAGTGTTTCGCTTACATCCAACCCGCCGACCAACTCAAAGCTCCTTTTCTGATAGGCGGGATGCAACCGGAATCGACCATGCCGACTCTCTTCAAGCTGCACGCGCGCTTCCGGGCGGCAGAAACTGAGCGCTTCATCGCGCCTCGCCGCCGCTGTGCGGTAAGACACGCCATGTTGCGCCGTGCTGTACCGGATGTTCACTGCGCCAGCGACGGCACGACCAACGTCAAGGCTGAAGAGCTGTTCGATTGCTCCGGTGGCTTTCGAAGTGACCCAACACTTGTCGTTGCCGAGACTGGAACCGGCTCCTAAGTCCTGCTCTGCTAGGTCGTAGACGAAGAGCTGTTCCCTACCTAGCTCGCCTTCACGCGCGGCCTTTACACGCGCCGCGTTATCGGGATGTGAACGCACGTTCCTCTTCCTCGCAGAAGGCAGCTCCTTGTTCGACCAGGTTTGGCCAAAGATTTTAATGAAAGCAACCGCCGAGATCAAACCGTACTCTCAAATCAGTGTGACTTGGTTTTGCTTAGCGAGTTCGTCGTGGCAGATGCAGCTTGAACCTGCGCCCAGACCTCTTTTTCAAACTAGCTTCGATTGCGCTCCCACCATTCAGCCTCAGTTAAGCTTTTCTGTAACTTCTCTCCCAACACCATGAAGATCGTCTGGTTTCCGGTGGTTCCGGTAAAGCAGAAGAAACTGCTTGCAGGCTTCGCCATATTCGGCACGTAAAGCGCAAAGCGGGGTCGTCTCTATCAGCCGTGGCCGGACTGTCGCTTTGATTTCGATGGGTTGGAGGTTCCGTCAATAGGTGTGTAAACCTGCTCAGGCGGCGACCTCCTCCTGGGTGACCTCGATGCCGTCCTCGTAGC
>CAKZOF010000498.1 GCA_937135995.1 uncultured Pyrinomonas sp. | reverse complement strand
TGCCCAAGCTGCGATCGGGCAGCTACTTCCCCGACTGGCTCTTGACCCCGCGCAAGCGCAGCGAGCAGGCCCTGATGGCGGCGATCGCCGACGCCTACCTGGCCGGCGTCTCCACCCGGCGGGTCGACAAGCTGGTGCGCACCCTGGGCATCGAGGGCATCTCCAAGAGCGAGGTCTCCCGCCTGTGCAAGGAGCTGGATGAGGCCGTCCGACAATTCAAGGAACGGCCGTTGGAATGGGAATACGCCGTGGCTAGCAATGGGGGCAGAGTAAATCTCGGTGACCAGCGAATCCTCTTCGAAACAGACCCCTGGCGGGTCTTGACGCCCTCCTTATCCTTTCGCCCTCTTCATTTATTCGGTTAATCTGTCGCTCTAGGATCAACCGACGGGTTTTGCGCGAAAGCGTATTGGGATGAATGGCGCCCCCGGCAGGACTCGAACCTGCGACCCTCTGCTTAGAAGGCAGATGCTCTATCCGGCTGAGCTACGGAGGCGCAAGATGGCTGAACAGGCTTCCATCTTTTGTCCTTGAGATTATACATGTCGCGTCGCGCTGTCCGCAACGCCGGGGCTTGATCAAGACGATGCGCGCAAGCCGCGTGGGTTGCCTTCTTCGGCGGCCTATCTGTTACGAGGCTGGAAGATGCTCATCGCCGGGAGATGCTCGAGACCTCGAAGGCGATTGGCCTCTGCAAACACCGCTTTTCGGTCCTATCTTGTGCGGTGCGGCGGCCTGCATTGAGCAGAAGCCGCACGACGCGACCGCGAAAACAGGGTCATCCGTGTGACGCAAAAGAGGATCGCCTCGTTGACGCTCAAATGCTAGGATTATGGTGTTGTCTATAGCTGATTTGCGGAGGAGTTGTTCAAGGGGATGAACGATGGGAATGCGAAAGCGCGGTGGATCGCTCTGTTGGTCGCCATCGTGTTGGCCCTCTATATCTGTTGGTTGATGATCAAACCGCTGCTCAACGTGCTTGCGTGGGCGACGGTGCTGGTCATCCTCTTTTATCCCGTTCATAGACGCATCGTGGCAGCGACGCGCAAACCGACATGGAGCGCGCTCATCTCTTGTGTGCTGGTCGTTTTGACCATTCTGCTGCCTTTCGCGCTGGTCATTTTCGCCGTGCTCAACGAGTTGGCTGGGGCGATCAAAGTTTTACAGGCTTACGCGACTTCACTGCTCGATGCGAATTCGCCCATCACCGGACCGGTGCTGCGTTATCTGGGGCGCTTTGTCGATCTCGAGCAACTGAGAGCGCAAGCCCTTTCGACCGAACGGCTACAGGCGACGGCTGGAACCGTGGCCGGACGCACGCTCGGCGTGTTGGGCGGTGCTTTCGGCGTTGTCGTTGACACTTTCTTCACCATCTTCACAATGTACTACCTGTTCCGCGACGGCAATCGCATCTTGCGCGCGCTGCGCGATTTTCTGCCGCTTGATCGCGCGCAAGCGGATGCCATCTTCGAGCGCACGCAAGAGGTGATCAACGCATGTCTCTACGGCGTGTTGGTCATCGGCATCATTCAAGGCGCACTGGGAGGATTGGCTTTCTGGGCGCTCGGCCTACCATCGGCGATCGTGTGGGCCGTGGTGATGGCCGTGCTTTCGATGATTCCCATGGCCGGCGCGTTCATCGTTTGGGTGCCGGCCGCGATCTTCCTCGCCGTCACGGGACATTGGGTGAAGGCGGCTCTGTTGACGGCTTGGGGCGCGCTGGTTATTGGCACGGTGGACAACTTCCTGCGCCCGAAGCTCGTCGGCGAAAAGACGCGCTTGCACGAACTGTTCATTTTCTTCTCGGTGCTCGGCGGGCTGAGCCTGTTCGGCGTTTTGGGGATCGTGCTTGGTCCTGTGATCCTCGCTGTCACGCTCGCGTTGCTGGAGATCGCACGCGAAGCCAAAATCCCATTCGGCGAGGAGCGTTTATCCCGTAGTCCGGTTCATCAGCCAGCATCAACCGATTAAGAGAGTGCAAAAGAGGGCCGCCGCAAAAGGACTTCGGCCGCATTATGCGACTGCTTCGTCCGACGCACGCGATGGACGAGAAGCGATGGGAGCACGATGTTGTCTGCCTCATCGGCGATCGCGGCGCTTCAGATCGGCGATGATTGATGACGTGAAAGGGTAAAAAAAGATGTCATGGCATCTGCGCGCTGACGAAGAACTGATCAATCCGTGGAGAACGCTCGCTTCGCGACTTGTTTACGACAACCCGTGGATCACAGTGCGCGAGGACGAGGTTTTGCGTCCTGATGGCCGACCCGGAATCTACGGTGTCGTGCAGTACAAGAACGTCGCCGTCGGCATCCTTCCGGTGGACGGTGCGGATGTTTATCTCGTCGGGCAGTACCGCTACACGCTCGACCGCTACTCCTGGGAGATTCCCGAAGGAGGATGCCCGGTCGGGGAAGACCCTCTCGCCGCCGCAAAGCGCGAGCTACGCGAAGAGACGGGGCTCGAAGCGGGGAAGTGGCGCTTGGCTGGCGAAGCGCATTTGTCCAACTCCGTCTCGGATGAACGCGCGCTCTGGTTCGTCGCCACCGAGCTATCTCTCGGCGAAAGTTGCCCGGAAGGGACCGAGCGGTTGCTCGTGCGGCGGGTGCCGTTTGGCGAAGCGCTGCGCATGGCGCTCGCTGGTGAAATCACAGATGCCCTGAGCTTGCTGGCGATCATGCGTTTTCAGCTCGAAGGCGGACCCGAATCTCTGCGTGGCGGATGAAACGTCGTTGAGCGGCGCGCGCCGTCGCCGCTGCCCCTTGGGCGCATCGGCGGCCTACTTCAATTGGGTCTTGCACCGGGGAGACCAACGATGTGGACACCGTTTGCAAGCGTCGGCAGAAAGCGCCGCCCCATCGGCGGGTTAGTTGTTTTCGAAAGCGAAGTTGAAAAGGGGGAACGGGTTCGAATCCGTTCCCCCTCTCGTTATCGAGGATGATTGCACGGGAGGATAAAGCGGCGCGTCATGCGGCATAACGGTCGTCGAGTGGTTCGGCGAAGACGCGACGTCCGTTGAGGGCGTCGTCGATGATCTCACGCACTGCAGCCACATCCGGATTGACATCCATGCGGTCGCAGGCGCGGAGGTGACGGAGGATACCCTCGGTCGCGATTTCGCGCGCCAGACCCGACAACTTCGCATAACGGCGCGCTTGGATGTGGTCTATCTTCTTGAGTCGCTCTTCGAGCGACATCGCTGCTGCTGTTCCGATGTTCATGTTCGCTCCTTCCTTTTTCACCGTAACGCTACGGTCATCGAGATAAGATAGATGCATGAAAAAACACTTGGGATGCGTTTTTGTTGCGAATCCCCAAAGAATTTCACGCCAAGAGCGCTCCGCATCGTCCGGCGCGTTCGGTAACGCACGCCAAAAACGCCGTCGGCGAACTGCACAAAACATTGAATAATAGCAGAAAGTGGGAGAGAATGCTAGTAAAATTTTTTACAAGCGCCTGCCGGGCGCGGCAGAAGCTTATGGAAAACGCCAAGAGCATCAATGGACATCGGCTAGGGTTCGCCGTCAAAGCGCTGGCGGCGCCCATTCCGTCCCATGACATGCGCCGGTGGCAGAGCGGGCCACATCTTCGCACGAGCCTCGAATACTTCGACCAGATGCTTGATCACCTAGCTGCCCACCGGATCGCACTCTACCGCCTGTCGAGCGATTTCGCTCCATATTTAACGCATCCGGAGCACCCGCAGTTCCATCATCAACTTCGCGAGGCGGAGCGGGAGATCGAAGCGGCGGCGGCCAAATCACAGAGCTTGGGCGTGCGCCTGTCGTTTCACCCGTCGCAATACATCCTGCTGAATTCGCCCGACGAGGATTTGACGGCCCGGTCGGTCAAGGATCTCGATTGGCAGGCGCGCCTGCTCGACCTTTTGGGGCAGGGGCCGACGGGCGTGGTTGTGCTCCATCTCGGGGGCGTGTACGACGACCGG
>CAKZOF010000497.1 GCA_937135995.1 uncultured Pyrinomonas sp. | reverse complement strand
CGATCGCAGCATCGACGGGCGCGTCGTGAGCGACAAGGTTAAGGCGAAACTGAGTCGATGACTTTTTTGTAAACGAGATCGTTCTTCAAATAGATCAGTTTGAAAGGCAGCTCGAGCGTGGCCAATGACTCCGTCGCGCCGAGGACGAGGTAGCCCTCGTCGCGCAGCGCGCGGTGAAGAGTTAGCGCCGCGCGCCGGCGGGCGCGCTCGTCGAAATAGAGCAAGACGTTGCGGCAGAAGACGACGTCGAAATGCCGCTCTGCTTCGACGGCGCTCGCGTCAAGCAAGTTGACGACGTTGAACCTCACCATGCGCCGCAGTTCATCGCGTATCTGCCACCGGCCCTCGTCCAACCGGACGAAATAGCGCTCCTGCCGCTCGCTCTTCAGCGCGCGAAACGACGGGCGCTCGTAGATCCCCGCTTCGGCCTGCTGAATGGCGCGGGCCGAAATGTCGCTGCCGACGATCTCCACTCGCCAGTCATCGAACAAGCCCGCTTCGCGCACGAGCATGGCCAGCGTGTAGGCTTCTTCGCCCGTCGAACATCCGGCGCTCCACAACCGCAGCACGCGCGCGCGCGCGTTCGTCCGCGCAAGCTGCGGCAGGATCTCCCAGCGAAAGGCTTCTAGGGCTCGTTCTTCGCGGAAGAAATAGGTCTCGTGCACGGCCAGCGCGTCGATAGCGCGCGCCAGTTCTTGCTCGCCGCGACGATCGAAGCGCAGATAAAGGTAGTAACGCTCGAAGCTTTGGAAGCCGAGGGCGCGCACGCGTGCGCGCAAGCGATGTTCGAACGTTTGCTTGTTGAGCTTGTCGAAATGGAGGCCCGATGCTTGGTAAATCAAGTCACGCAAGCTCGCAAACGTCGCCTCGCTTAGGGCGAGATCATCCGAAGAAGCGTGAAAAGTATAGGGCATCGACGACGAGATCACGAACTATCAGCGGCCCACTTTTTCGTCGATCGCAGCCGCGAAGAGACGCGCGCAATCGAGCACGGCGATTAACTCGCCAGCGTTTTCGACAGCGCCGCGGATCAGAGCGCTCCCGCGTCCGAACGATTGCAACCGCTGCTCTGCCACTTCGATCACGCCGTCAACCCGCTCCGCGGCGAGCGCAAGTTGTTCTTCGCCGCGCAACGTAAGGATGAAGCGGTTGCTCGGCTCGTCTTCCAAAGCGAGCAGAACGCGCGGATCCAACACCGTGTAGATGCGGCCACGAACGGCGACGACGCCGAGGACGGCACGCGGCGCGCGCGGTAGCGGCGTCGGCTCTTTCCAACGAACAACGAAATCGGCTTCGTCGGCGAAGACGCCGATCAGACGCGAGCCAACCCGCATCACGAGCATCTCTCTTTTAGCGACTTCAGGCTCGCCGAGAAGCCCGAGCGTGCGGGGCAAGATGGCGATCGTTTCGCAGCCATCGCTCATGCGCCTGCCGAAGATCGAGGACATGTTGGACTGGGCCGCATTCGCTGCCCTCGAAGGTCGTTCTAGCATGCCGTGCGATGGGATGTCAACAAACAAATGCAGCAGCGAACGCGGCGGCTCCACCAGCCCGCTGCCGAGCACAAGCGGCGAAGCTGAAGATTCTTTTGACCAAAACACGATGTCGGAATCGGAAGCGGACGCGCGTGCGATGTTTTTCGAAGATGGGTCCGACCGAGAGCGCGGCGAACTTGCCGCCCGGGTTTCGTCCGGCGCGCCGCGACGCGCTAAACTCCAGTGCTCGTCCCAAGCTCGCGGCCACTCGGTTTACCTGTGGCTCGAAGCGGAACTTCGACCACAAGGGGCGGCGCACGGGCCACAAGCTATTGTGGTATCTTTCGGTCCAAAGGAGCTTCGATCAGAGATGGATGAATTCGACCGCTATCGCGCGGAGATGAACGAGCGCTTGCTCGGAAGCGGACACCTCGGCATCAAGCGATTCTTCGCGCTGGACACGCAAGCTTATGAACAAGGTGCGCTCGACAGTCGCACGAAAGAGTTGCTGGGGTTGGTCGCGTCGCTCGTCTTGCGCTGCGACGATTGCGTGACCTATCACCTGAAGCAGTGCGTGCGTTTGGGCGTGACGCGCCCGGAGTTCCTCGACGCGTTCAACGTGGCGTTGGTGGTCGGCGGCTCGATCACCATTCCGCACCTGCGGCGCGCTATCGACCGCTTGGATCAGCTTCTCGCTGTCGAGAAAGAGGGAAAAGCGTCCGGTTGAAAGGCCGCCCGCAGCCGACGAGAGAAGCACTAGGTTCTCCGGACCGATCCTCTAGTGAGGCCGAGGTTGAAGGGCTGCTCGGCGGCTAGCGGGAAGCGCGCGCGGCGAAGAATGGGGCCGCCGACGACGTCGCGTAGAGGTCCGGCTCTCCCGGCGGGCGCGTGTGCCAGCGCCGGTGTATCCAGAGCCACTGGTCCGGGTAACGCCGAATTAGATCTTCAATGAGCGCGGTGAAGCGGGCCGTGTTCGCCGCCACGTCGCGCGCGAAATCTTCGGTTCGGATCAGTTCGACCGGAGGTTCGATGCGTATCACGTAGCGCTTCGCGCGCTCTTCCCAGACGGCATAGGCGGGAAGGACGACGGCGCCGGTGCGCAGCGCGAGGGTAGCGACTCCCGCCGTGGTGCAGGCGAGCCGACCGAAGAACGGGACGAAGACGCCTTCGTGCGGTTGCGTGTTCAAGTCGGCGAGCACGCCGAGCGTTCCGCCTTGCTGCAAAACACGCAGCGCCTTGCGCGCCGCCGCACGCTTGTCGATGGTGCGGTTGCCAAAGCGCGTTCGCACGCTTTCGACCAGCGCTTCGATGCGCGGGTTATCGATGCGCCGGACGATGACGTGCTGTGGAACGCCGAAAGCGGCGCCGGCAAAGCTCAACAGTTCCCAGGCGCCGAGATGCGCCGTGAGGAAGATGACGCCGCGTCCTTGTTCCCGTGCCCGTTCGAAATGCTCGATGCCGATGAAATCGACGTAACGACGCAAACGCTCTGGCGTTGCGCCAAAGAACTGGCTGAACTCGCCGAGCTGCCGGCCAAGGTTGATGAACGTTCGTCGGAGAACCCGTTGCCGCGCTTCGCGCGCGGCATCTGGAAAGGCTAACTCCAAGTTACGCTCGCCCGTGCGGCGCAACCGCCGCGCCAGATGATACGCGGCCAGCCCTAAGCAAGCGCCGCTGCCAACAGCCAGCGGGCGCGGCAACGCGGCGAGCGCGGCGAGCAGCGACCGCGTCGCCCAGTATTCCAACGCGATTCTGGTCGCACTTTTCTCGCTCATCTTTTCGGCGTCGAAGGAGTTTAACGCGCAACCTCCGACGGCGGCAACTGGACCTGCACGCGCTGCTCTTGGCGGGATCTCTAACGGAAGAGTTTTCCCAAGTAGTAATCGAGCATACGACACCACCAAGGCCAGTCGTGGTTGACGTCCATCCCCCAGATATCGAGCGTGTGGGGGATTCCTTTGGCGGTGAGGATCTCCGACAAGCGCCGACTTCGTTCGGGCGCTTCGAACGCCCCCTGTCCGGTCAGAATGTAGATGGCATCGGCGCGTCGCAGCAACGGCAGGTAATAGTCGTCGTTCAGATTGGGCAGATACTCGACCGGATTGTTGAAATAGACGTTGTCGTCATGGTAGCCGTTGAAATAGCTGCTGATGTCGTAGGTTCCGCTCATGGCGATGGTGCCGCGCACGTGATCGGGATGGCGAAAGTAGAAGTTGGCGGCAAGATAAGCACCGAGGCTCGCGCCGGTCGTCAGCGGGCGCGCGTGCGGGTCGCCCGTGTCCTGCCGAATGAGCGGCAAGACCTCGTCCATCAAGTAACGATCGTAGCGTGTTAAGTATTCCGCTTTGACGGGAGGTGGTGCGTGAGGGTTGAGCAAGCTCTGGCGATTGACGCTGTTGATCGAGTAAGCACGCACGCGCCCCGTTTCCAGATGATGCCGAATGGCGTCGATCAAGCGAAAACGCTCGTACTCAAGATAGTCGGCCGCCGCCGTCGGAAACATCAACAGCGGATAGCCCGCGTGCCCGTAGGCGACGAGCGGCATCTCTAAACCGAGATGATGACTGAACCACGAAGTGACCCGGCGCTCCATGCGAAACTTTTTGGCTCCGAAACCGATGTGAGAAGACCGGGGCGAATCATCGCGCAAAATCCTCGTTCAAAGCAAGGCGCGCGTGAACCACTGACGAAATCAGCGAGCGGAATATGAACCGTTCCTAGGCGCGGCGAGATCGAGGATCTTCGAGGGCCGCGAGGAACTCATCTGCCCCAACCAGCCGCCGGATTGGTCCAGAGCGATTTCGCCTCGGTTGCAAGACGCTCACAGGGCGCCGGGATGGTGGGATCGACTCTCAACCGCGGAGGACTTGCGAAAGCGCCCGAATCTCCGCCTCGTCGCCGCGAAGGATCAACACGCCATCGCCCTGTAGGCGGACCCACGTGACGCGCCCGTCGCTGCGCCAAAGGATCTGCTCGCCGCCAGAGTCGATGCGTTCCGCCGTCCGCCCGCACAGCCCGTTGTAAGCGCGGAAGAACTCTTCTGCATCGCGCCGCGAATCCCACACCGTTTGCCAAGCGAACAGCGTCGCCCCATCATCGCGCTCGAAAAGATAGGCGCGGTCGCCACCCCAACCGCTGGCAGCGCGCGTGGCCACTGGTGGCGCAAGCGCAGCGAGCAGCAGTCCGCGAATGCCGATCTCGCCGAGCGGCGTGTCGGTGACCAACTGCCAGCCTCGTTCTGCGAATGCCCGCTCGTCGAGCCTCGCTTCGCGCGGAGCTTCGCGCGCCAAGTACTTCTCCGGATGCAGGATCTGCTCGCTGGAAGCAGGCGGTTGGCGAAAGAGTTCATCCACACCGCTTTGCCCCTTCTTGCGGCGTATCTCTTCGACGAAGCGCGCGCCGTCGCGGTAACGGAAGATGAAGGTTTCGGTCAGCAAGGGCGGAAAGAGTTCGCCCATCTCTCGGCGATAGCTCTTCAGCCGTTCGTCCTCCTGTCGCATGATCTCGTCGAGCGAACGGCGCGCGTAAGCCTCCCCGCTCTCCAACCGGCGTTGGACGTTCATCGCATCGCCTTCGATGACGGCGAAAACGGCTTCGGCGCGGTCGAAGTTGTATGGGCGCGCCGTTAGCAACTGCAACAGGTCAAAGTGCTGGTCTTGAAGCGCGTGTACATATTCATGTGCCAGCAACGAGGGCGTGTGCGCTTGGTTGGCAACGAGCAGCACGCGCTTGTCGAGCGGCGAGTAATTAGCGCCCGCCGACACGGCCGTAAAGCTGGCCGCCAGCGTGGCGAGATCCGTACCTTCGGGCAACATGCCGCCCGCAACGGCTAACCTTCCAAGAGCGCGCAAGTCTTCGCCACCGAGGTATCTCGCCATCTCGCTGTTGCGCGGCCCGTACTCCCACGCGAACAGCTCCGTCATCGGCACGTCGTTCAGCCAAGCGAGACCGCGCAACTCGGCAACGCGCCGCATCGCCTCGCCCCGCTTCGCTTCCAGTTCCGCTGACAGCGGACGTTCGGGAAGCGGCGGAAGCGCCGGGCGCGCGGGTCGCGCAGCCACCGAGTAGGAACTACGAGACGGCGTGGAAGACCGCTTGCTTCCGCAACCGAGACAGAACGAAGCGATAGCCGCAAAGATCAGGATGAAGACTGGCGCTTTTCGCATACACCGCCTTAGACGCGGCGCCGGAGCAAAGGGCTGCCGCACGGCAAACTGCCGCCACGATTATAGGACGTTTCGACGCAGAAAAGAACGAAAAGCCGTTCAAGCAAGCGCAGATTCGAACGCGCGTCGTCGCAGCGGAGCAACCGCGATGAAACATCGCGCTCGTTGGTTGCCGATCCGCTCTCGTGCCTATCTTGCGCACGCGGCAAAGAGCTTCTGTCGCGTCGCGCGTCGTAGGTTGAAGGATCCAGTCGCACGCTTTCGCTCGCTAGCTCGCAAGCTTCGCAGCGGGCGGCGAGGCATCGGACCGCAAAGCGAAGTTCATCTATAATGCTGGTCGAGAAGATTCGCTTTCTCGGAGGCATCATCCGTTGAGAACGGTTCTATTGCTCGTCATCTCCAACATCTTCATGACGCTCGCTTGGTACGGACACCTGAAGTTCAAAAGCAAACCGTTGATTCTGGCGATCCTCGCAAGCTGGGGGTTGGCTCTTTTCGAATACATCTTTCAAGTCCCGGCGAACCGAATCGGCGCACAACAGTTCACGGTGACGCAACTGAAGATCATTCAGGAATGCATCACGCTGGTGGTCTTCACCGTCGTCGCCTACTTGCTCTTCGGTGAACAGCTCCG
>CAKZOF010000496.1 GCA_937135995.1 uncultured Pyrinomonas sp. | reverse complement strand
GCATGAAGAGCAAGTTCGCGCCAAAGATGCAGCTCGAACCTCCGATCATCTACCTCATCACCAGCGGTGAGCTGCGCGATGATTCCGCTCCTGCTCAAGTGGCACGCACGCTCGATCTAGTTCGTCGTGCGACGCAAGCCGGAGTCACAGCCGTTCAACTCCGCGAAAAGAGCCTTTCGGCGCGCGCTTTGTACGAGCTTGCGCGGCAAGCGGCAAGCATCACGCGCGGCACCTCGACTCGCCTGCTCGTCAACGATCGTGCCGACATCGCACGTGCGGCGGCGGCGGACGGCGTGCATTTGACCGCACGCTCGATGGGTGCCGACGTCATCCGCCGACTTTTCGGCGCGCAGTTTCTCATCGGCGCTTCCGCCCATTCGCTCGACGAGGCGAGGCGCGCGCGTGACCGAGGCGCAGACTTCGTCCTCCTCGGTCCCATCTTCGACACGCCGCAGAAGCGCTCTTATGGCCCACCCCTCGGACTCGATGCTTTGCGCGAAACAGCGGCGGAACTCCGCCCGTTTCCCGTGGTAGCCGTCGGGGGCATCACCGCAGAGAACGTCGCGTGTGTGTTCGAGGCGGGCGCAAGCGGCGTGGCCGCGATCAGACTCTTTTCCGAAGCTGATGATCTGGTCTCGACCGTCGAGCGCATCTTGCGCGCATGGCACGCGCTGCCGCCGTCGCTGCTCACAAACGTCCGGTGAAGACCGCCTTCCAGTCCAACGCGAACCCCGCGCAAACGGTCACGGTGCAGCGCAACAGAAGCCCTAACTGACTCAATCCCACGTTCATAGGTAGAGCAAGCCGGGATTTAGCGCATCCTTCCGACACGCAGCTTTGATTGTGGCGCAAAAGGAAACATCTCCCGCAAAATCCCACCATCACTGAGTCCCGACCGACAGGCGCAGGGGCGTGCAAAAAAAGCAGGAAACATTTTCTGCAAAACGCCGATAATAATAGTAGAGAGTGTTTAAAAAAGGGCGAGTGCGGCAATTCGTCGGGCGAGCGACGCTCCAGAGAAGCGGGAAAATCTTCGCGAGTTGCGATGCCGCAGGGTGACACCTGCGGCTTGAGATCGCCGGAGAAGCCCCAACCTTTATCTTCTTCGGCTAGCGAGGGCAAGGGAAGAGCGTCGAACGGTTCGGCATACTTCCGCGGATCGCCGACAAGTGGGAATTGAATTTCGAAGGCTCGCGCCGCTGTGACCGACGAAGCCTTGACGCCCATCCGGCACGCGGTTTTCGCACGGTCACCACGGGGCGCACCTTCTTGGCTTCAAGGTGTTGAAGGACAAGACGTTGGAGACTTGCGTCGAACAGGCAGCGAAGCACCAAGAATGTAGGGAGGAGAAAAATGGAAGTGAGAATCGAGAGCGTCGGAGTTGAGAGTAGCGCCGATCAATGGCATGAAACACACCACGACATCTTCAAACCGGACGCGGTCGTCGTCGATCATGAAGCGACGCGCGACCCGAGTACGGCCTACAAAGAGACCATGCTCTTTGACGTAGGAGCCATTCGTCGCGCCGATCTCGAGGCGAAACTGAACGAAACGCAACAGAGTCAAGCGCAACGGGTCGAGATCCCACGCATGGATCCGGCGTCCGAAAGCGAGCTTGCCAAAATAGATCCGCAACTGGCCGATCGTGTCCGCCTGATGGCAGCGGAACTGAAAGCACAAGGCATCAACGTGGTGGTCGCGCCCAAAGGCGGCCTGCGCACCTTTGCTGAACAAGACGAGCTATACGCCCAAGGACGAACAAAACCCGGCAACATAGTCACCCACGTGCGTGGGGGAGAGAGCTACCACAATTACGGTCTGGCCGTCGACATTGTGCCGACAAACGCGCAAGGCAAACCGACGTGGCAAGCGAGCCGAGAAGTATGGGAAGCCATTGGGCGCGCTGGCGAGAGGCAAGGGCTGGAGTGGGGAGGACGTTGGACAGGCTTCTCCGACGTGCCGCACTTTCAGTTCGCTGGCCCGACAAAGGCAGCGAAAGAGCTTCTGCCTATCTACAAACAGGGTGGGTTGCAAGCTGTTTGGGATTACATGAGCCGTTACTATCCCAAACTCGACTACACGCCGATCGCTCGCCAAAACACGGCGACTACCATCAACGGCGTGCCGAGTTACGCGCAGAATGACCCGCGTTGGGCCAAAGAACCTTACGGATTGAATCCACAACTCGGCTCCTTCGGAGAGAACGGTTGCACGGTGACGGCGGCGGCCATCGTCGCGCAATGGGCGAGCGGCCGAACGTTCACGCCCAGCATGGCAAACAACGATTGGGCCGGAACTTTGCGTCAATTCAAATATGAAGACCTGTCGGGGCGCGGCGTGACTTTCGGCAACGCGTTCCCTGCCGTCGATCGCAATTCACCCGCCGCCCAAGATTTGCTCGAGAAGATCCGAAATTCCGTCAGATCGGGCCACCCGGTGGTGCTCGGCATCTCAGGCGGCGTGGTCACTCCCGACAGCAAAACGTGGGGCCGACACACAGTGGTCGTCGTCGGCGTCGCCAAAAACGGCGAACTGCTAGTAAACGACCCGGCCACCGGCCAACAGCAAGTTCCGCTGTCGAAGTTTCAGTTTAAGAAATTCGACATGGCCTTTGCCATCAGCAAACGCGACGGCAGCGGCGGCACCGTCAGCCAGCCCGTCACACCTACCCCCAGCAGGCCGACTTCCGGCGTCGCAGTGCCGACGGCACGGCTTGAGCGTGGTTCCACTGGTCCACAGGTGGAGATGCTGCAACGGGCGTTGGTCAAGCTCGGCTACATGACCCAAGCGGAGATGGATACGGGCCCTGGCATCTTTGGCCCGCGCACTGAACGCGCGCTACGCGAATTTCAACAGGCTCATGGCCTCGAGGTTGACGGCATCTACGGGCCGAAAACAAGGGAAGCTTTGCGCCGAGCGCTCGAAAAACCTGAAGCGCCGACGGCACGGCTTGAGCGTGGTTCCACTGGTTCACAAGTAGAGATGTTGCAACGGGCACTCGTTCGCCTCGGCTACATGACGCAAGAACAGATGAACACCGGACCGGGTATCTTCGGCCCGCGCACGGAAGCAGCGCTACGAGCGTTTCAGCGCGATCACGGCCTCGAAGTGGATGGTATCTACGGACCGAGGACGCAAGCCGCCTTGCGGCGCGCGCTCGAAAAGGAACCCAGCGCTCCACCCGCCCCGCCGACGGCTTCGATCAACCGTTTGCCGAAGACCGTCGAGGAGGCCAACAGATTCTTCAAGACGCAATTCCTCTCGCAGTGGAATGTAGATGGCCCGTCGAGCAGCAAGGATTGTGGTCCCGCCAGTCTCGAAATGGCCCTCGAAGCCGTTGGACTGCGCCCGGCCTCACATCGCCAGAAGAGCATCGACGAAGCGCGTCAGGCCATGGGTGTTCCGCCGGGAACAGAGACCAACACCGATCAGGTTGTGACCGGCGCCAAGCGCTTCGGCGCCGAGGTGACGCGTGGCAGCGGGTGGGAAGCGCTCGATCAAACTCTGGCCAGCGGCAAAGCGGTGGTCGCCGCTGGCGACATCACGGCGCAGTATGTCGCTGGTTTCGGCGGACAGGCTAATTACGGCCACAGCCGCATCCCGGGACACTTCATCGCCATCGTCGGGCGGACCGAAGATGGCCGGTACATCGTCGCCGATCCGATGAGCCGCAATGGCGCAGTGGCCTTCACGCGCAAACAGCTAAGCGAGTTCTTCAAAGGCGCGAACAACGCGGGCACGGGTGAGCCGAC
>CAKZOF010000495.1 GCA_937135995.1 uncultured Pyrinomonas sp. | reverse complement strand
CGGAGAGGCTCGGTCAGCGCTTGCGGGCGCTGATCACGTGATCGAAGCGAGCGCCGATGGCACGGTCCCTGCCGGCGCCGCCGTTGACGCGGTCTCGCCGCGGCCCGCCCGCGAGGCGGTCGGCGGCTGCGCCGCCGGCAAGCTGCGCCCGCCCGCGAAACAACCCGAGGCCACCGCCTTCAACCAGCAGTTCGCCGCGCGTCGGTCCACCACCAGCATCTGTCAAGATCTGCACCACGCCACCGATGGCATTGGTGCCGTAAGTTGACGAGCCTGAACCGCGCAAGACCTCGACGCGATCGAGGTTGGTCACCACTAGATCGCTCAAAAACGCGGTCGCATCGGCTTGCGGCGCCGATGGGTCGCGCAGGCGGAACCCGTCGAGCAGCACCGCGGTGTCCTGATTGCGCAGCCCGCGCGTTTTGATCGACACGAGCGCGCCCGGCGTGCCCAACTGTTGCACGCGCAATCCGGGCACGCGCCGCAGCGCATCGGCGATGAAGATCTTGTCGCGCTCTTCCATCTCCAGCCGATCCACGACGCTGATCGATTTAGCCACTTCATCAATGGTCTGCGCTCCGTCGGCGGCGCTGACGACGACGCTCGCACTAACGCCCGCTGGATCGAGTGCGAGGTCGAGCGTCGTCTCCCCTTTCACCGTCACGGTGCGCGTCTGCCGGGCGAAGCCGGAAGCCTCCGCTTGAACGATGTACTCACCGGCGGGCAACGCGCGGAAGCTATAACTTCCTGTTTCGTCCGTGACGGTGGCGAGACTCACCAAACGGTCGCGCGCGTAGAGCGTGACGACGGCACCGCCGATGCTCGCGCCGCGCCCATCGGTGACGCGCCCGCGCACCGTGGCGCCGCTTTGCGCCAAGACGACGCCGGAGCAAAGAAAGACGAGTAAAGTGCAGATTCTGATTGCCAGCATGGATGTCCGCTCCTTCTCTGTTTTGAAGATCAACGGAAGGCCGATCCGCTGGGCAGGAAGATTGAAGTCGCGAGAAGAGACACCGACGCGCCCGCAAAGCGAAAGCCCTCGACTTCCGGCGTGGAAGATCGAGGGCTTGAGCGCGAAAAGACGCCACAGGCCACAGCGCGCACACTGCGGCACTGCCAGCGCGTTTCTCGCCGACGCCACTCGCTCTGGTCCCGGAGCACAGCGGTCGCCTCCGTCTCTGGCGCAGGCAAGGTTTCCTGACTCCCGGCTCGGGCGCACGGCTTCACAGCCTTCCCCGCTTCGTTTCAGCGAGTGACTAAGATGAGGTGAAACCGTACATCGCCGGTTACAGTGGCGGGCACCGCGTGGGCTTCGCACCCAACTTCCCTTGAACCTGCGACGGTCGGTCCCCGATGGAACCGAACGGCGATGAAGCGATCAAAGAGCGCGCGTTCGCGCGAGGCGTGCTACACAACTTGTTGCATCATGTCGCTCGCAAACCGCAACCGATTGCGGTTCCTTGGTCAGAAGCGACGCTTCTTCGCGCGAACGAGAAAGGCAGAATCTACCACTGCGGTCGAAACGGGTCAAGCGACGCGCTTGAGTAGGTCAGCGCGGGCAGCTTCCTTTTGCTTCGTGACAGACGCCTATCCCGTCCCTCTCCGATACAGTCGCACGCGCAACAAGCTTTTTCCATCCCTTCGGGACCGAGCCTTCCCGCCCTCAGCGTTTGACGCGGCCCGGGGGCTCGACGCGCAGGACGCCGCGTTCATCGCGCCGCACGCGGTAGCGCGCTTCCGTCACCTGCCCGTTGGTCTCTTCCAAACGCACGACGATGAACTTCTCGCGGCCGCTGCCTTCGACGCGCAGCGGGAGGCGTCCGCGCACGTCGCCGCTCCGGTAGGCGATGTAGTGTTCCTGCTTTTCGGGATCGTAGCCGAGCACGAAGATGCGATCGAAATCGGGATCACTCGGTTTTGGCGGGCCACCGGCGGCGCTCTTCTCCAAGATGACCCAACTGCCCGGGCGCGCATCATCGCTCCCCCGGCCCCCTCGCTCCGCTCCGCCGTCGTCGTCGAGTCGCTGCCAAGCGATGAACTCTCTTCCTGTGCGATAGAAGATGATGTCGCTCGGAACGGTCAATTCAACCTGCTTGCCATAGACCCAACCAGCGGGCGCGGGCGAAACAGATGGGTCGAGTCGCACCTTGTACCACAACTCGTACTCTTCGGCGGGCACTTTCGGCTCTTCGGTAGCCGCGCGCCCGCGCGCGTTGCTCCCTTTGGGCGCGTCGTCCGTGTCGCTCGCGTCCGCCTTGGGCTTGGGCACACGCTTCCATCCGACGATCTCGAACCGCGCGCCGCTCTCCAGACGCATGAGGATGTTTTCGGCGCTGGTCCGATCAGGCGTCAGGCGCAGGTTGCTGGCGGCGCGCAACTGTCCCGTCGCCTGCGCTGGCGTATTCCGATCCTCTTCGGCCAGCTTTCTCGATTGCTCGAGCATCTCTTCGAGCAAGACGTTGCGCGCTTCGATCCACCCTTCGGTTCGATCCACGTCGTAGGCGCGCACGCGGTACCAGCGTTCGCCGTTCTCCGCCGTGGTCTCATCGAGTATGTCGAGCTTGGCACCGCGTTCCACTGCCAGCAGGTCGGCGGCGACAACGGCCGTCGAACTGCGAATCTGCGCGCGCCGCGCGATGACGATCCCCGTGTCTTCTTTGCCGGAGATGGAGTGGCACGCGGACACGGCCAGCGTCCACATCATGAACAGCACGAGTCGGGGCCACGGTCTCATGGTTTCGACGTCGAGCGCGTTTGAGTTCGATCTTCGCGCGGCAGGGCTTGCTTGAGCCGTTCGCGTTGCCGGCGCGTTCGCTCGTCAAGCGGATTGTAACCGAGTCGGCGCCACAAGTCCCGTTGCGCGGGCGTCAACCGGTCTTCGATCGTGATGCGGACACGCCCGCCGACGGTTTCAACGCGCAAGCCGTAGGGAGCGAGCCGTTCTGCCAACTTCGCCTCGCCCGGGTGTTCGATCAATTCAGCCACCACATCGGACATCAACCCGTTGAAACGCAAAGCTTCGAGCGCTGCCGCGTTGCCATCTTCAGTTACCCCAGCGCGATGGCGGCGAAAGAACGTGCGATAGACATCGTCGAGCGAGCTTCGGTTCTTGGTTCGCTGTCGCAGCGCGAGGTCATAGAGAAAGGCGGCCACCATGCCTTTGTTGTAGACCAGCACGTCCTGCCCGGTCCAACGCCGTGCGGAAGCCTCCAAGAGAGAGAGTTCCTGACCGTCGGCGGCCAAGCTAGCACTGCTTGCGCGTTCCAGCGCCCGAAGACAGTCCTGAAACGAAAGCAGTTCCAAACGCTGCGCGGCGCGCATGGCCTGATAGAGTGTGAAGCCTTCGTAGAACCAAGCGTATTCGCCCGCGAGCTGCACTGCGTTCGGCACCCACAAATGAAACAGTTCATGTGCGAGCGTCACAGCGAGCGGCGCAAGCGCAAAAGATGGGCGCGCGATGAAGACAGTGGTAGTGCCGCGCGTTTCAGCAGCCCACTGCGGCGCGCCGTTCGCGTCGGGGAAAGAGAGCAGCACAAGCGCTGCCCGCTCGCCGGGCACGTCGCCGAAGACGCGCGCGTGCTCGGCGACGATGCGTTCAACCTGCTGAACCAACTCCTGACCGGTGAACGCCCACTCGCCGAAGATCGTCGTCGAGACGCGCATGCCTTTGATCTCGCGCTCCGTCGTGCGTTGATCCGCGCCGATGGCGAACACGGCATCGGCAACCTCTGCGATTCGGCTCGTCTCGGAGGGAAAAGCGCGCCAACCGGCGGGAAGCACGATCTCGACGCGCGCCCGCTTGACCGCTTGCGGCAGAAGATCGCCGAGCATCAAAAGGCCGCGCCCATGCGTGAGCCACGAGATGTGTGCAGCGGCAACCGGCGTTGGCAGGCGCGAAAGATCGACGCGATAACGAAACTCGCTGGCCGGGCGCGCCGCGCGATATTCGCCCGGTGCCAGCAACCGCACTGCCACTTCGCCGCCAGACGAGTCGCGCAACGCGAGGGAGCCGATTCTTTCCGCTACCCTGCCGATGCCTGCATACGAGTTGCGAAAGGACCAATCTGCGCGCGGCGCGGCGAGCGTGCCCGCGACCGTCACGCCACCGGATGAAACTTCCAGACGCACGTTTGCGTCCTGCGCGAAGAGGCTGAAAGGCGCAAGAATGCACAAAAGCGCGCAACGCACGAGCGAGATGATGTTCGGCATCGCGATGGTAGTTTGGGGCAAACGCCGGGCGAATTCAAACGACGGGCACAACAAAGCGAATCGCGCAAGCGAGGTCAACCGCAGAGCGAACCAAGGGCCAACAATCGGCCCAGCGCGGGGTGAACCGGCCCGTCAGCGGCTTCCTTGTCAGGACGTGCTTCATGGGCGGGGTCCTGATCGGTCGCCACCTGCCGAGCGGAGCGTGCGGCGGGTGGACGAACGAGACGAGGTTTGTCCACCCGCCGAAAGCTTCAGAATCAGAAGAAGCGCAACGTGTAGCTGAAGCGCACGCCGCGTCCGATCTCGGGCGCAAGATCTTTGATGAACGAGACGTGGTTGCGATAGAGCCGGTCGCCCAAGTTGAAAGCTTCCACGCCGAACACATGCAGGTAGTGTTGTCGCGGAATGGTGTAGGAAGCGAGAAGGTTGAAGACCGCGTAGCCGGCCGTCGGCGTTTCGCGCGGGAAGATGTCGTTTTGCCGGTCCACCAGCACGGCTTCAGGCCGTATGCTCAACCCGTTGAACCGAAAATCGAGCCCGATGCGACCGCGCGTGGGTGGGATGCGCGGCAACGGGGTATCAGTAGAAA
>CAKZOF010000494.1 GCA_937135995.1 uncultured Pyrinomonas sp. | reverse complement strand
ATACAACATCGGCACCTCGCGGTCGGCAGGCACATCCACCAGCCCTGCCAGGCGCTGCAGTAACGCGGCGCCCGCCTGACGCTCGTCAAGGATGAAGGGAATCACGTAGCTCTCGACGCGATGGCCATCGGCGCACATCTGCGCATAGAGAAGCCCCTCCCGCAGGCCGCGATCGGCGACCGCGGGATCGAACAGCGCGACGGTGCGCCCGGTGCCCAGGTTGACGTCGTGCTCGAAGCGCTCGTCCCGTACGTGCGCGGCGAGCGTCCCGTGATCTTTCTCGCGGACCGCGAGCAGGAGATACGCGCGGCCATACGTTTCGCCGAAGAGATGAAACTACGACCGATCATCTTGGGCGGCAACGACGCGTGGAAGGTGGCGCAATTGCTGCGCGAAAAGAACGTCCCCGTGATCTTGAACGGCGTGCTTGACCTGCCCATGCGCGAAGATGATCCGTATGACGTGCTATTCGAAAACGCCGCCAAGTTGCAGCGCGCTGGCGTCCGCTTCTGCATCTCGACGGGCGACACGGGCGCACACGTGCGCGATCTGCCCTATCACGCGGGCATGGCGGCGGCCTTCGGTCTGCCCAAAGAAGAGGCGCTCAAAGCCGTCACGCTCTATCCAGCGCAAATTCTCGGCATCGCCGACCGCGTCGGTTCGATCGAACCGGGCAAGATCGCTAATCTCGTCGTTGCCGACGGCGACCTGCTGGAAGCTCGCACCAACATCCGCTATCTGTTCATCAACGGCAAACAGATACCGCTCGTCAGCCGCCACACAGAACTGTACGAGCAGTTCAAAGATAGACCGTAAAGGAGACATCTCGGCGCGCGCCGGAGATCGCGCCCCATGGTGCGGAGGCCGGTGCGCGCTGCCGGAGCGAGAGCCACCCTGATGCGCATCTTCACCATTCCCAACCTGCTCACCGTCCTGCGAATGATGCTCATCCCGGTCTTCGTCTCGCTCCTTTTCTACAAACTCTACGCGTGGGCGCTGTTGGTCTTCGTCCTCGCTGGCCTGACGGACGGGCTCGATGGGCTGCTCGCGCGCCGTTTCAATCAACGATCCTCGCTCGGTACCGTGCTTGACCCCATCGCCGACAAGCTAATGCTTGTCACGTCGTTCGTCGTCCTTTCGCTGCCGAACACTTTTCCGCAACCGCTTCCGCGTCACCTGCCCATTCCATTCTGGACCACGGCGCTCGTCATCAGCCGCGACGTCTTCATTCTGGTCGGAGCGACGGCCATTCATCTGGTGACGGGCTTTCGCCGCTTTCGCCCGTCGTGGCTCGGCAAAGTCAACACCACCGTCCAGATCTTGGCGATCATCTACATCCTCGTCGCCGCCCACTACCCGCCCATGACCGGCTACCTGCCGGCTGTCTATTCCGTGGTCGGCGCGGCAGCCTTCGTCTCAGGCGTTCACTACATCTTTTTCGCATCGCGCCTGCTCGCCGAAGAGCGCGAGGCATGAGCCGCCTGCCGGACCTTCGGGCGGAAAGACAAGGTTCGGTCGAACCGATCGACTTCGTTCGCCGAACCGGAGCCTGCTGAAGAACGAACGCTCAGCGCTCAACCTCTTGTGAGGTTCCTCCCTGCAACTCTCTCCCTATCTCCCTATCTCCTACCTCCTCCTCGGTCGAATCTCTAAACGATACATCGAACGAGATGAACCATGGCTTCTCATCATTGAATGAGTGCAGTATCTCGAGAGCCAACGGCGGATCGATGTCGTTGCGAATCGAGTCGAACGTGTCACTGATCTCTCTC
>CAKZOF010000493.1 GCA_937135995.1 uncultured Pyrinomonas sp. | reverse complement strand
CGGAAATCGACAGCCGCTTCCGGGCGCGCCGCCGGATCGACCGCCCCGATGCCCTGCTGACGCCGGGACTGATCAACGCTCATACCCACGCGCCCATGTCCCTGCTGCGCGGCATCGCGGACGACGTCCCGCTGCAGGCGTGGCTCGAGAAGTTCATCTTCCCCGCCGAAGCCCGCAACGTGAACGAGGCGTTCGTCCGCGCGGGAACCCGGCTAGCGCTTCTGGAAATGATGCTCGGCGGCATCACCACGTATGCCGACATGTACTATTTCGAGCACGCCATCGCCGAGGAGACGAAACGGGCGGGCATGCGGGCCGTGCTCGGCGAGACGGTGATCGACTTCCCCGCTCCGGACAACAAGACCTTCGCCGCTGCGCTCGGCTACGCCGAACGTTTCGTGCAGCGCTGGCAAGGACACCGGCTCATCGTTCCAGCGATCGCGCCGCATGCGCCTTACACCGTATCCGAAGATCATCTCAAAGAGGTGCGTGCTTTGGCCGACCGATTGAACGCGCCGGTGATCATCCACGTGGCCGAAACGCGCAAAGAGGTCGCCGACATCATGCAGCAGAAGGGAACGACGCCGGTGCAGTATCTGGCGCGCATCGGATTCTTGAACGGACGCACGACGGCAGCCCACCTCGTTCACGTCAACGACGACGACATCGCACTGCTGAAGAAGTTGGACGTGGGCGTCGCCCATAATCCGCAGTCAAATATGAAGCTCGCTTCCGGCATCGCTCCCGTGCCGAAGATGCTCGCCGCCGAGTTGGCTGTCGGGCTCGGAACAGACGGCGCTGCATCCAACAACGACCTAAACATGTGGGAAGAGATGGACACGGCGGCCAAACTGCACAAGGTGGCGACGTTCGATCCGCGCGTGGTCTCGGCGCGGCAAGCGCTCTGGATGGCGACCGCTGGCGGCGCGCGTGCGCTCCATTTGGAGCGCGAGACGGGTACGCTTGAAGTCGGCAAGCGCGCCGACATCGTCATCGTCGACCTCGACCGCCTGCATCAAACGCCGCGCTATGACATTTACTCGCATCTGGTCTATGCGACCAAGGCTTCGGACGTCCGCACGGTGATCGTCGATGGGCGCGTGCTCATGCGCGACCGCCGTTTGTTGACGCTAGACGAAGCGGCCATCCGACGTGAGGCTCGGCAGTGGCAGCGGAGAATCGCGCAAAGCTTGCGCGCCGCAGCCCGAAAAGAAACGCGAGAGCTTCGCCCCGAGCGCGTTTCGACCGGGAGATCCACCGGTTGATTTCAGACGGCTTATCGTGCCATAATTTGCATACCAGCAATGAACGTACTCTTGAAGCGAGCTTGATTAAGCTCGCTTTTCCATTTTTACGGAGTTAGGCCCATGACGAAAGGCTCGTTCCCCCGCTGCGTATTGCGGCCAGCAGTTGTTTTATCGCTCACCTTGTCGGTTGCAACATTCGCCTTCGCTCAAAGTTCCGTTGACACACCAGCGCAGCGCATCGCGCGCGCGCGCGCGCTAGCTGCCATCGGCAACCTTGGATCTGCCGCTACTGAACTCGAGAGCGTGCGCGCCAGCGCACCGGATGAGGTCGCGCGCGATGTGGCGCGCATCATGTTGATGAACGTCTATGTGGAACGTGGCGACTACGCCCGCGCCCAAGTTCTGCTCGACGAAGCGTTCAATCTGCGCGCTTCGCGTGGCGAACGGACCAAGCAGTTCTATTTCGCTCTCGCCGGACAATTGCTCAACAGCGCGCGGGCGCGCGTCGAACGGTTTCGGCAGTTCGGCATCAATCTCGCCGGCAGCGATCTGCCAGCCGAAGCGCGTCACGATCTGGACCAATTGAGCCGTCTCCTCGAACACATCATCGAACAGGCGCAGCGACTTCACGCCGAGGGCGTAAGGGATGCGATGGCGCTCGTTGAAGACAGCGTCGGCGTGCGGTTGGCTGTAGCGCGCAGCGCCGAGGAGCGAGCCGTATGGCAACAACGGCTCGCCGAAGTGCGGCAGTGGCTCGTCGTCGCCGACCCGCGCATCGCCAGCCTCGACCCGACCATCCCCAACTTCGAGGTCAAGCGCGAAGTCGCCGCTCGCTTCGCTCCAACGGCGACCGGGAGCAGAACGACTGATTCGCCCGCCACGCGCGACGAGGGAGCGCCGTTGGCTGCGATCACAGAGAAGACGGGCGGCGAAGCTGCACCGCCAAGGCCGGCGGAGAGCAAAGACGCAAGCGCCGTGGAGAAGAGCGCGTCGATCACGATCGAGGTTGGCGGCGCGTTGATCGAGCGCGCCACGCAGAAGCCCGCACCCGTCTATCCGCCCGCCGCTCGGACAGCGCGCATCACCGGCACGGTCACAGTCCATGTGCTGGTCAACGAGCGCGGCGAGGTGGAAGCGATCGTCCGCTCAGTTGGGCCGACGATGTTGAGGCAAGCGGCCGAAGAGGCCGTGCGTCGGTGGCGCTTTCGCCCGGCGGAGATCAACGGGCAGCGCGCGCGCATGAGCGGCTTCGTCAATTTCAATTTCTCGCTCTAGCCGTCGCCCAACGGTGGTGACAGCCGAATCGGTCCGATTTCAACTTCTCGCTCCGAAGCCTTTCCATGAGGATTCGCCATCATATCGTCGATGATTTCGATTCGAGCGGGAGGAAGAGATGAGATTCAACAAGTGGAAGACCGCACTCGGCAGCGCGTGCCTGAGCGCT
>CAKZOF010000492.1 GCA_937135995.1 uncultured Pyrinomonas sp. | reverse complement strand
CGTTCGGCGCGTAGGCGAGGGCCACTCGCGGCGACGGCGCAAGGCGGCCGAAGATGCTGTCGCGGTCCAACCGTAAGCCCAGTTCGGCCGTCAGCCGCGGGGCTAGCGCCCACCGATCCTGCAAGAAAGCTCCGAGTTCGATCATCCGGCGAGCGAACGGCGCCGCCGTGCTGAACGTGGTCAAGCGGGCCACCGTCCCGTCGGCGCGCACCGCTATGACGGGGCGGCGCACCACCGCGCGCCGGTAGTCGATCACGTCGGCTTCCACGCCGAGTTTGAGGTGGTGGCGGCCCACCAGCGGCAGCGTGAGGCGCGCGAACGTCTCGAGGCGGCGCGCTCGGCTGCGGCGAAAGAAGTTGCCGCGCGCTCCGCTCGGAGCGATGACGTACGGCTCGTCACCCAGTGGCATTTCGCGATCATCGTAACCGCTCGCGCCGAAGCCCGCTTCGACAAACAGACCGCTGGTCCGGTAGTGCTGCGCCTTGAGCGCCAAGAGATAGGCGGCACCCCGTTGATCGACCGTGGTCGGCAGCGGATTGAGCGGCGACAGACCGCTGTGGTCGGCCCACAAACGATTGATGAGCAGGCTCGCCGTGAAGATGTTCTGCGGGTCTAGATTGAGCTGGGAGCGGGCGAGTGCGCTGGCGCGCCACGTCCGCGCTCGATCCGCGCCGACAGGCAGTTCGTCGACGACGTTCTGCACGTACTCACCGTCGCCCGCGTGGAAGAACCACGCGCGCTGGCGTCGGATCGGTCCCGAAACGGTCCACCGCGGCGTCCAATTGCTCACATGGAGCCCCTTGTTCGTCTGCACCGCGGGGACGAAGTTGGTCGCCGAGTAGCTGAAACGGTCATCGCCCATGCCGGTCACCAGCTCGATGGTGCCAGCTGAGCCGCGACCCAGTTCCACCGGGCGACGACTGGTCCAAAGCTCGACGGCGCGCACGGCGTCCGCGCTCACGCGCATCTGCCACAGACCGGTCGCCGGGTGCGCGATGTTGAACCCGTCCAGCGTGACCTGCGTCTGTTGTGCTTCCGCGCCGTCGACGTGAAGTCGTCCGGCGCCGTCGCGCACGACCCCCGGCAGCAGCGGCAGCGCGTTGCGCACGTCGTGCGTCGCCGGATAAGGCAGCGCGAGGATCTCGCGCGCCGTGAGCGTTGCGCTCGCGGCGGTCTGCTCCGGATCGAGCGGTGCCGACGACGCGTACACGTTGACCGTTTCGGCCAACTCTTGTTCGTGATAGAGCGTGAGCGCGACGCCGACGGCGGCGCCATCGATCTCCGCTTCGGTCGCGTAGAAGCCCTGCTTTTCGACGCGCACCGACCGGCGCGGTGCCCTCATCAGTCCATCGAAACGCGCGCGTCCAGTTTGGTCGGTCTCGCTCGTCAGCGTTTGCGTCTCGGTTCGCAGCGTCACGCGCGCACGCGCAACGGGCACGCCGTTTTCATCCGCAACAGCGACCGACACATTGTCGGTCGCTTGAGCCTGCGCGCTGACGAGAGCGCACGCCGCGATCCACAGAAGAACACAGAGCAGGCGACGACAACATGCCCACGGGCTCGCCCTCGCCAGTTCCTCCGCTCCTCGTCCCGACGGGGTCAGGCTCTGCCCTCCGCCTGCGCTTTGGGTTAGCAACGGGATTCTATCACGGTTGCAGGCTGAGCTGTCTTTACTCGAACGGGCACTAGTTTTGAGCGCGTTAGCAACGGGAGTCTATCACGGTTGCAGGCTGAGTCCTCCGCTTGCCCGTCGTCCATCGGCACGCACCGGACCATCTAGTCATTTATGTCAGGCGCGTCGAGGTGCTCAGGGCGCGGCTCCGCCGGTTGCACGAAGAGCACTTGCGCCAACCGGGCTAGCTCCATCGGCGGCGCTTGCTGCGACCCGCACGCGGCTCAGCTTCCGGGCCGCGTGTCTGCTCGAAGTCGTTGAGCAACGGCGTCAACAGCGCTTCAAGCCAAATCCGATGTCGCCGGGTGCTCAGCGCGCTGGACGATGAATGCGCGCCACCCATCCTCCGCCCGGCGCGAGATGAACCGTCAACTGCTCGCCGCGCCGCAGGCGTCCGTTCACCCTTTTGTAATCGTTGCCGATGCGGTCGGCGTTGGCCCCGTCTTGCCAGATGTCGATGGTGTATTCACCCGGGTCGAGGAACGACGTGTCGAGCACGAGATCGCGCGCCGTCCAGTCGGTCATCGCGCCGAGTACCACTCGCCCGTCGCCGCGCGCCGGGCGAGATCCTCGGCCAGCGCGAGGTCATCCGCGCGGTAGCGGCGGCCCGAGTCGGCGTAGACGAGGGTGATGACACCGAGTACCGCGTCGCGCGCGACGAGCGGCACCGTGATGGCCGAGCGCGGCGCCAGCTCGCGCAGGATGCGCAGGTGCTCGGCGTCGCGCGCCGCCGCGGCGAGCAGCGCCTCGGGGATCT
>CAKZOF010000491.1 GCA_937135995.1 uncultured Pyrinomonas sp. | reverse complement strand
TTGACGATGCCGTAGACGGTCGAAAGGCCGAGTCCTGTGCCGCGCCCCTTCTCTTTGGTCGTGAAGAACGGTTCGAAGATGTGCTTCTGCGTTTCGGCGTCCATGCCGTGGCCGGTGTCGCTCACTTCGAGCATGACGTACTGGCCCGGCGAAAAGAACGGATGTTGGCGGCGTAAGTCGTCGCCGACGTCGGCGTTCGCCGTGCGAATGACGAGCTTGCCGCCATCGGCCATCGCATCGCGCGCGTTGACGACGAGGTTGACGACGATCTGTTCGATCTGACTCGGATCAGCTTTGATCAACCAAAGATCGGGCGCCGGTTCGAGACGAAGCTCGATGTTCTCGGTGATCAACCGTTGCAACATCTTGCCTAGGTCTTCGACCACTTCGTTGAGGTTAAGCGTCTTCGGTTGAATGATCTGCTTACGGCTGAAGGCGAGCAACTGGCGCGTCAGATTGGCCGCGCGTTCCGCCGACTTTTTGATCTCCGCGATCTGCCGGCGCACCTTCTCGTCTTCAGGAAGGCGGCGCAAGGCGAGATCGGCGTAGCCGATGATGGCCGTCAAGAGGTTGTTGAAGTCGTGCGCGACGCCGCCGGCGAGCCTGCCGATGGCTTCCATCTTTTGCGCTTGCCGGAGTTGTTCCTCAAGCTGCTTGCGCGGCGTGATGTCGCGGTTGACGCCGATGATGGACGATGGATTATCTTGCACGTCGCGTTGAAGGACGAAGATGGAATCGACCGTGCCGGCGAGTCCGTCTTTGCGCACGAAAGCTAATTCGCCTTCCCACCGTCCCTCGGTCAAGACCTTGTGGCGGATTTCGGCGTCGAGCTGTTCACCGACTGTCGGCAGATAGAGCAGCGTCGGTCTCTGTCCGATCATCTCCGCCTTGGTGTAACCGAAGATGCGTTCGGCGGCCGGATTCCAATCCGTTATTTTGCCTTCGAGATCGAGGATGACGACTCCGTCGTAGATCGTATCGAAGACGAGTGCTTGACGGCGTAACGCTTCTTCGGCGCGCCTTCGGTCGGTCACGTCGTTAGCGAGCACGAGTTTGGTCTGCCGCCCGTTAAGTTCGAGAACGTGCGAGCTGATTTCGACCTCGATGATGGTGCCGTCTTTGCGCCGGTGGCGCCAGACGCCGGAGCGGTGGTAACGCTGGTTCGAACCGACAATGTACTTGACGCGACTGAGGAGCGTCGGGATGTCTTCGCGCGGGCGAATGTCGAGGATCGTCATATTGAGGAACTCTTCGCGCGAATAACCGTAGTGGCGCACCGCCGCCTCGTTCACGTCGAGAAACGCGAGCGTTTCGAGATCGTAGACCCACATCGGCAGCGGGTTGTTCTCAAAGAGCATGCGGTAGCGCGTTTCGGAGGCGCTCAAAGCGCGCTCGGCGCGGCGCTTTTCGATGAAGAGCGCGACCTTGGCGAGCAGCAGACGCGGATCGTAGGGGGCTTCGATGTAATCGCTGGCGCCGGATTGCAGCGCTTCGACCATGCTCGGAACATCTTTGCGAAAAGCGCTCAGCAGTAGGATCGGCGTGTCGACGAGACGCTGATCGGCGCGGATCGCCCGGCAGAGTTCGATGCCATCCATGTCCGGCATGGCGACATCGCTGATGACGAGGTCCGGGACGTGCTCGTTTAGCAGTTCGAGCGCTTCGTGCCCGCCCAGCGCTTTGAGGACCGCGTACCCTTCTTGTTCGAGGAGAAACCCTGTCACTTCAAGTTGGTCGGGAAGATCGTTGACGAGTAGGATGAGGCCCTTTGTGCTTGACATGTTCGATCTCCGAAGTTCCGACGGTTCGGAACGGCATTCTAACGTTCTCGGCGTGACTGTGCGTTTGACATGTTCGATCTCCGAAGTTGCGGCTCAATCTCGCGATCGCGCACTGCCAGCGCTTTCGGTCGTTGACGGTTGCGACCTTCAACCTTTTCGCCGAGGCGCTCTGAAGCCGAGCGAACGCCCGAGGTCGCGTTGCTGAGCGAGAAAATTATGGCATTTCGTTCGCTTTCGTCAACGGTTTTCTCGAGAGGAGGGCGAGTCCGAGACAGGCGTGAAAAGGTTGTTACGGGATGGGAGTTTGGCAGCGGATGCGCCCTTCGTGCGAGAATAGCTTCTGCAATGGCTCGACGAGCGATGACGCCGCGCGGGGTGCTGGAGACTTGCCTCTACGTGAACGATCTGGCGGAAGCCGAGCGCTTCTACCGTGACGTGCTTGGCCTCGAAGTGATCGGGCGCGAAGCGGGACGCCACGTCTTCTTCCGTTGCGGGCAGGGCGTGCTGTTGATCTTCGACCCGCAACGGACCAGCACGCAGGAGACCAGCGTCGGCGGAGCGAAGATCCCGTTGCATGGAGCGCATGGAGCGGGGCACGTCGCTTTCGCCGTGGCGGAAGAAGAGTTCGATGCGTGGCGCGAGCAGTTG